>JAVYKX010000003.1 GCA_038741495.1 Thermofilum sp.
TCCGGGTGGTTGAGAGCGCTGCGCAGGGGCTGAGGGAACGCGGCAAGAGGTCTCCCGAGCTCAGCACAAGGGTCGAGAAGCTGGAGAAGGAGCTCAAGGAATTAGTGGAGGTGATAAAGGAGTGGAGGAGGTAGAGGTCCTAGTCGAAAATCCCGAGGAGGCGCGGAGAGCGGTCGAGGAAGCAGCCCGGAGTAGGGTTAAGCGACTTGTGCTTCGGGTGAAAGCGCTCGACGCTGCAAGCGCGGCGGAAATCGTGCGGGAAGCTCTGAGAGATACGCTTCCGTTCACGGTCATCGCGGAGGTGGCAGGATGAGCTTCGACGTCCTAATCACCTCTGACAGGACGATGATGACGAACCACCACGGGAAGGAGTTCATCGGTTTCTTCACCACCAGCCCGCCCGTAGGCCTCCCCGAGTGGGTGTGGATGTGGCTCAGCGCCCCCAAGCCCAAGGTGGATAAGCTGGGGCGCCCAGTGGAGGCTCCCTACGGCTTAAGGAAGGTTGAAGCGAAGCTGCTGGACGCCGGCATCAGCGCCGCCGTAGTGGATCCTGATCACCTCGGTAGGTACTTGAAGAGCGCGAAAGTGCTGATGGTAGGTCACCACGACTACTTCGCGATGAACTCTCCCAGCGTGGTTTGGTGGGCGGTGACAGGCAAGGAGCCTGTGAACAGGCGCAGCTTCCTGAGGATGATGCGCCGGCCGGAGATCAGGGAGGCTAAGCGCCGTGGGCTGAGGATTATCGCTGGAGGGCCGGCGGCGTGGCAGTGGCTCTGGAACACTGACCTGTGGAGAGAGCTCGGGGTGGATACCGTCGTGGACGGCGAAGCGGAGCGGGTGATCGTGGACCTGGTTTCGAAAGCTCTCAGGGGGGAGAGCCTCCCCGCCTACGTGTACATCGGCCCCGAGGACGCGCCGTCGGTCGAGGAGATACCCGCGATAAGGGGTGCGAGCGTGAACGGCTTCGTGGAGGTTATGAGGGGCTGCCCGAGGCGCTGCCGCTTCTGCCCTGTGACTCTCAGACCTGTTCGCTACTACCCGCTCGAGAAGATAGAGGCGGAGATGAGGGTCAACGCGGCGGCTGGTTTAAGGCACGGGGTCCTGCACTCCGAGGATATCTTGCTCTACGGCGCTAGAGGGCTGGAGCCGAACCCTGACGCGCTCCTCAAGCTCCACCAGCTCGCAAAAAGGTACTACAGGACTATCGCCTGGAGCCACGTGACTCTCGCGGGCGTCAAGTACGCTCAGGAGAAGTACAGGCTCATCACCCGGCTCACGGAGGTAGTTTACGACGACTACCAGGATTGGCTCGGTGTCCAGGTCGGCTTGGAGACAGGGTCGGTCAGGCTGGCTAGAGTGATGATGCCTGGGAAGGTCGCCCCCTACCCGATAACCATGTGGCATGAAGTTGTAGAAGACGCTCTAGCGGTTATGCACGAGCACAGGATCGTGCCGGCTCTCACTCTGATCCTAGGCTCTCCCGGCGAGAGGGAGGAGGACTTACAGCAGACGCTCGAGCTCCTCGACAGGATCAAAGACTACCGGAGCTTGATCGTCCCCATGTTCTTCGTGCCGCTAGGCTACTTGAAGAACAGGGAAGCCTTCCTCAGAGAGAGGCTCACCCCCGCTCACGCGGAAGTTATGAGAAGGTGCATGTGGCACTCCCTCCGGTGGGGAGAGGATATAGCGTTTAAGATGTACCTGCGAGGCCCCAAAGCCGCTCCAATGCGCCTGGTATTCAAAGCGTTCCTAGCTTACGCTAAGAGGAAAGCGGAGGAGATCGAGAGGGAGATCCAGAAGCACGGGATCGACTCGCTGCTCCACGGCTCCAGCGAGCAAGGTAGAGCCCCGAGCGAGATTTCGCCGGTAGCTCCGGCTTGCCGAGCCTAGACGCCGTTCCGCGCCGGTGCTCATCTCCCTTCATTGGCTTAGGCCTTGGGGCCCGCCCTGCGGCCTCCTCGCGGGAGACCGGGGCGGGTCATGGGCCCTCACCCTCAGCCACGTCCTCCGCTCCCTCCTACCCTGCTCGCGAGCCGCTCCACGCCACTCACCCCGTGGCGAAAGCCGTGTAGAGGGTGAGCCAGCCTCCCCTCAAACGCCGGCACCACTCTCCCGGGGGCAACGCCCCCGCGTCCCTTGCGGCCATAAATAGGGTTTGGGCAAGTGAAGCTGGGGAGCGGATGGGGGCCAGCACGGCGAGGGGAGCCCCCGAGAAGAGCGAGGCCCCTGGGGAGGGCTTCAGGGTCTTCAGGGTGGAGTTGAACAGGAGAGTGAGGGGAGAGCTCGCGAAGCTCCACCAGCGCCTCGTACAGAGGGATCCTTCGCTGCCGAAGAGCGCGTTCCGCTACCACAAGAGCTGGGAGGAGGAGAGAGCGGTGGTGCTGGAGATGCGGGAGCAGGCGGGGAAAAGGACCCCGCCGAAGCGCGATCCACCGTACCACCTGCTGGTCAAAATCACCAAGGACGGGAAGAGAATCCACGGCAGCGACAGCGTGCCCGTGGTCGTCGACCTGGACCGGGGCGAGCTGCGGATCCCCTGCGCGGGGATCCGGGTCCACCTGCAGCCATCACTGCTCAAAGCGCTGGAGGGGGAGCTCCGGCTCGACCCTAAGCCTGAGCTCGTTGTCCAGCTGACGTGCCGAGGACGGCTCCGCATCGTCGCTTTCAGGAGCCCGCCGAAGTGGTGGCTCTACAGGGAGGAGTGCGCGGACTTCGCCGCGGTCCGGCTCGAGCCGCCCGTCAGGGTGGTAGCGATGGACGTGAACAGCGTGTACGGCATTGCCGCCGTGGTCTTCGACCTCACCGACGGGAACCGCGTGAGAGTGCCGAAGTCGCCGATGCGGTGGCAGCCGCCCAACGACACCCTATTCCTAACGATGGCGGCGATCCTGCGGAAGATCGCTCAGGGCCTGCCGCCGACACCGCCAGAGGACGCCAGCGAGGAGGAGCTCCAGCTCTGGCAGTGGGCGCTCGAGAGGGTGAGGAGGCTGGAGGAGAGAACGGGTACCTTGACAACGGAGCGTGCCGACAGGCTCCGCTGCCAGCTGGAGCGGGCGGCGAGGCTGGCGAGGAGGCGGTGGGCCCGGAAGGTGGTGCACGAGCTCAGGCAGCTCGTCCGCGAGGCGGGCGGCAGGGCTGTAATCGCTATCGACGTCCCAGACCCGGAGAGCTTGAGGAACAGCAAGCTGCAGAAGACCTACCTGCACGTGACAAAACTCGTCAAGAACCTCTGCCGCTACGAGGGGGCGCTCTACCGGAGGGTGAGGGCTTCCGGCAGGGCGTGCCCCCTCTGCAGCAGGTGGTGCGAGGAGGTGGAGCACCGCTACTACCAGTGCCCGAAGTGCGAGCTAGTGTTCGACCGCGACTACGGCGCCAGCTTCACAGCAGCCCTCAGAGTCCTACCACCGACGCTCGCAGATGAGCTGAGGAAGTGGCTCAAAGCCCACCCCAAAGCACTCGCGCCGAACTACGGCAACAAGCCCAGCCGCAGCGAGGCAACCGCAGAGCTCAACCGCCGCGCCCTAGAGGGCCCCGCTTCCCGGGACACCTGCCGGGCGGGCTCAACGTCCGGGGGCGCTCCTGGGGGGCCGCGTGCGCGAAGAGGGGGAGAGCAGCCGGGAGGCGCTCCGGCGACGGGGCGCTGAAAGGCGCGAGCAGGCCGCCCTTTAAGCGGCCGCCCCCATGACCCGCCCCGGTCTCCCGCGAGGAGGCCGCAGGGCGGGCCCCAAGGCCTAAGCCAATGAAGGGAGATGAGCACCGGCGCGGAACGGCGTCTAGGCTCGGCAAGCCGGAGCTACCGGCGAAATCTCGCTCGGGGCTCTACCTTGCTCGCTAGACGCCGTAGCGCTCGAAAGCGAGCTTCACCTGCTCCTCCTTGAACTTCTCCACTTCTCTCCTCGTCAAGTTCTCTCCCTCGACTACACCCTCCTTTACGAGCACCCTCCCTTTGACGGCGACGAGCTTCGGCTCTGCGCGGCCGGCGATAACCTTCCCTAATGGCTCGTCGAAGCACACGAAGTCTCCCTTGCCTCCGATTCCGTAAACCTCGTAGCCGCCGGCAGTAGCCTTCTCGAGCAAGCTGGCTGAAGGCCCGTGCACCTTAACAGCGTCGAGGTAAGTTCTCCTCACGGTGCCCGTCACCAGGGGCCAGTCGCTCCCCAGAGCGTCGAGGAAGCTGAGCTCGCTTATCGTGTACCCGTAAAGGTACAGGTTCGAAGTGGGGCAGTGCACGATCTTGAAGCCGTAGCTCCTGCACTTCTCGGGGGAAGTTATGCAGTGCACAGCTACTATTCTCCACTCTACCCCCTCGAGGAGCTTTACGAGCTCGTCGGCTTCGTCCACCCCCTCCGAGAGGTGGAGGGCGAAAGGCAGCTTCAGCTTGGCGGCGATCTTGTAGGAAGCTCGCAGAGAAGAAGGCGATGTGAGGCGTATAGAGTGCGCGAAGAAACCCATGCTGTAGTAGCCGTCCCACATAGCGAGGTTCGAAGCGTAAGCAGCGTACACGCTCTCGGGGCGGGTCCACCCCTCAGCCTCCATCACAGTAGGCATGAGGATCACTCGGGGCGAAGCTCTGAGGCTCTGCAGCGCTCTAAGGTTGCCCACAAGGCTGCCGTTCAAGGCAGCGAGGGTCACGCCGTCGAGAAGGGATAAGAGCAACGTCGCTTTAGCTAGCGCTGCGGAGAGCTCGGAATCCCTCCTGATAGCTCCCTCGTCCACCTTGAGCTTTCTCCTGCTGATCCACTCGTAGGAGCTTGACCACTTTCCGCGGTCGCCGACATCCACCACTTGAGGGTGGGCGTGCGCGTCGCTGAAGCCAGGCATTACCGCGGTCTCGAAGTAGAAGTCCTCGCTGCCCTCGTACTCTATTCTCACGTTCCTTCTCACAACTCCCCAGTCCAGCAGCGTGCCGACCTCGATGACCCCCATCAGTACCTCACCTGGAAGAGGCCCCGAGGACCGCTCTCAGCCACGCCGGCGGGCGTAAGCCGCACAAAGACAGCCTTGCTCCTCAGCTCCTCCAGGTTCCTGGCACCCACGTAGCCCATCCCCTGCTTCAGCCCGTTAACCAGCCACTCGACCACTGCCGCGGCAGAACCCCTCAGCTCGACGAGCCCCTCGACACCTTCAGGAGTGCGCTTGAACTCACCGTACCTCGCTGAGCCGCTGGCGAGAGCCCCCCTACTCCCCATCCCCCTGTAAACTTTGAAGGTTTTCCCCTCCACCTCGACTAACGCTCCCGGAGCCTCCTCGGTTCCTGCCAGGAGGTAGCCCAGCATCACAGCGTCTGCGCCAGCAGCCAGCGCCTTCACGACGTCTGCAGGCTTCTCGACCCCGCCGTCCGCCACTACCGAGACCCCGTGTCTCCGGGCCGCGTCAGCCACTTTAGCGATCGCCGAGAGCTGAGGGTACCCGACCCCAGCCACCTCCCTGGTTGTGCAAGCGTGCCCGGGGCCAACCCCCACGCGGAGGGACACCGCTCCAGCTGAAACTAATGCCTCAGCTGCCTCGCCCGTGACGATGTTTCCAGCCATAACTCGCGCCCCGTAGCTCGAGTACCTCCTAGTCGCTTCTACCACGTTTCTACTGTGCCCGTGAGCGGTATCGATGACGATCATGGAGACTTCAGCGTCCAGCAGCCTTTTCACGCGCTCGTCGTCGAAAGGTCCCACGGCGGCCGCGGCGGGCAGCCCCTCGCTCGCAGCCTCCCTAACTGCTTTCACCGCCTCCTCCAGCGGGTAGTTCCGCGGCAGGACGCCCAGCCCGCCCAGCCTGCCCATACAGAGGAGCATCTCGCGCCCCGTGACGGTGTCCATAGGGCTGCTGATGAGAGGTATCCTGAGCTTCAGCCCCGGAGCTAGCTGGGTGGAGACATCAACTTCCTCTAGCCGGACGTCAGAGTACTGCGGGACAAGTAGGACATCGTCGAAGCTGAGCCCGACTTCAGAGTTTTTAATCTTCTCCTCGAAGTACCCCATGTTTAAGGAAAGCGCTGCTTAGCATATAAGGCTGATGTATATACAATACGAATATATTCGAGCGTGCACAAATATTCGCGTGGCTACTGCCCGAAGGCTCATCAAGCTGGGGAAGTCGAGCCTGGCTATAACCCTACCCAAGAAGTGGGTCGGCGAGCAGGGGCTCAGGGAGGGCGACCTCGTGATCGTCGACGAGCAGAACGGCTCTCTAGTAATCTCGGTAGCTAGGCAGGCGGAGCCCGAGCCCAGCAGGATTGCCCATGTCTCGGCTAAGCCCCAGGAGGAGGAGTCGCTGGAGAGGATAATCATCGCCCTGTACCAGGCCGGGTACGATGTGATCCGCGTCACCGTTTCCGGCGGTAGAACGACGCAAGCTCTGCGAGATGCTCTTCGCAGGACTCTCACCAGGCTGATAGGCTTGGAGGTCGTTGAAGAGGGGTCCGACTACGTGCTGCTGCAGATGGTTGCTGATGCTGCTGTGATGAGTCTCGACCGGGTGCTGGGGAGAATGGAGCTTCTCGTCTTGAACAGCTTGAGAGAGCTCGAGATATACGCGGCAGAGAAGGATCTTGAGATACTTCGCGGTATCGTGGAGCGCGACGAGGAGGTGGACAAGTTTTACTTCCTTCTCAGCAGGCAAGTTTCTCTCGCTTTGAGGAACCCTGCTTACCTCAAGCAGATTGGAGTCGAGGATAGGCCTCTCCTCCTTCCCATGTTCAACTACGGGAAAACTATCGAGAGGGTCGGCGACGTCGCGGTAGCTATAGCGAGGGTTGCCCCCCGCATCGAGGTGGCAGGCAGCGCCATCGAGGTGGCGAGAAGAGCTATCGAGGCCGGTGTAAGGGTTTTCCGAACTGGCGACGATGAAGGTAAAAGGTTCCTCGCAGGCCTCTACGCTGACTACTTCTCGCGGATAAAGCCTGACAGCCTGCTCGACCACCTTATCGGCAACATCATCTCGCTATCCCTGGACATGGTGGAGAGCAGAATAGAGTACGAAGTCTTAAGGGAGCGCCGCTGAGCACTCAAACAGGCTCGCCGAACCCGCTCCAGAATCGTGGGCGTGGTAGGCCGGCTACCGCTGCATGCCTTTAAGGTTCATCCGGAACTCGTAGCCGTAGAGCTCGAAGCCAAGCTTCTCGTACCACTTGTGCACTTCTTTCCGCTCAAACCTGCTGGTGGCGATAATCTTGTAGCACCCCAGCTCTCTCGCCAGCTCGACAGCTTTCTTCACGAGAATAGTCCCCACCCCCCTACCCCTGCTGGACTCCTCCACGTACACGTCCTCCAGGAGAGCGTAGGGCTCCGCGTGAAGGTCATTCCTAATCAGGTAGATATAGCAGTGCCCGATCTCCCTCCCATCCTCTACCGCGGAGATCTTGATCCCGCTGGAGCTCACAGTGGTAGTCCTAAGCTCCACGATCCTGGCTGGGAAGCACCGGGATAAATCCCTGACTGCCCCGAGCGGGAGCTTGTTCGCGGGAAGCACAACACTTAATTACAGCGCTGGCTGGCTGCGCCTCGAGGCTCTTGGTCCGGGTAGACCTCGAGGGCAGCCTCTACGAGAAGAGGAAGATAGGGAGGAGAGTGTACAGAGCTTTCTTCGTTCTCTTTGCTGATGGGGTTATGCTCAAGGATGTTAGGGAGAGCGGGGAGGAGATGCGCGTGGCAAGCGTGAGTTTCGAGCGCTCGCTGATAATCTTTGGGAAGTCTGGCCCCTCAGGCCTCGAAGGCTGTGTTCCGGAAGGCGGGTCCTGGCTCCTAGTGCGCTTGGCTCCATCCTCGGAGGAGAGGGCGGTCACCCTGAACCTGGTTCTCCCGGGTGAAAAAGTCTCCCTGACAGTGAAGGGAGGCATAGACATCTCGTTCGTCAAGTTCTGCCCCTCCTGCGACTACCGTTCTCTCCTAAAGCTCCAGACCCGAAAGCTAAAAACGTGATGGCTGTGAGAGGAGGCTGCCCCACCGCTTAAGAGCAGGGCTGCTGCGCGGCAGCTCTTCTGTGCGGAAGACTGCGTACTCGAAAAGCGCGCGGAGCTCTATGTTCACTTCGGGTATTGCTTCAGAGACGTGGATGAAGCCTGCCTTGGTCACGAGTAGGTGCCTCGTCGTTTTAGGAGGGAAAGGAACCCCTCGGGCAGCTCTCTCCAGGACGAGTTTCTTGTCTATGACTCCCCGCCCATCCCACCTCGCGGCAACTATTCTCTGATCCATGTAGTTGACCAGCGCGACCGGCACCACGGTGAGGCCTATCCTCTTGAAGGACTCGAGCCTGTGGTGCCCGTCGATGACGGTGAGGGTAATTGCATCCGCTAGGATCGCCCGGTGCAGTACTCTCTCCTCCAGAAGCGACCTCATCACCTCCTCTACTCTCGCTTCTTCAACGCGCTCGTGGGGCTTCAACGCACGCACGTCGATCAGCGATACCTTGTACTCTATCATGCTCAAAAAGGTGCAATGTCAGCGGAATATAAGTATTTCCGTTCTAATGTAGGCAGTGCGCAGAGGCGGGGTTTGCGGTGAAGGCTTCCGCCCCTAGTTCTCACAACCTCCCGAGTGCTCCCCCCATCAGTGCTCTCGCTGAACGTTCCGCGCCGGTGCTCATCTCCCTTCACTGGCTTAGGCCTTCGGGCCCGCCTTGCGGCCTCCGCGAGAGTAGGAAAGAGCTGAGGGCGAGGCTGGAGGAGTGGGTTGAGAGGCGTGGAGCCGAGCTATAGGAGCTCTTCGGCAAGCGCGGCTTGGAGGTTGGCGCTCGGGGGCTACTGCGCGCTGCGGTGAGGGACGCGGTGTTCTTCAGCTTGCGCCGCGGCCCGCCGAGCTGGTACGGCTCGCTAATCGCTGAGGTGCGCGACGGCTTGGAGGGAGCTGGGGGCGAGGTTTGGGAGGAGCTGATGCTCCACTACAGCACCGCTATCGTGGTGAGGGGCTCTACAGCTTGGGTGAAGGTGGGCTACCCTCCCTCGAAGCTCTACACCGCCAAGTTCGCGAGAAACGTGTAGCGCGGGTAGCCACTCTAGACTGCTTCAGCGTGGCCTGGGGGCGGCCTGAGAGAGTTGAGCTGCAGCGCCGTTCAAGCTCTCTCGGTTAGGTCGATTGTCGCCTCAAGTATGTCTGAGCTGTACTCGACAACTCTGCGGTAGCTACCCAGAATAACGCGAACGTTCGAGACCATTTCAGGATCCTGCGCTACTAGTACCCGCTTCGAAAGCTCCTTGTCTGCCTCGCGGAGCTCGATAGCTTCCTTGTCGAGAAGCCGGTGGGCAGAGTCCCTGTCTCTGGCCAGGAAGGCATCGACGCTGCGGCGGAAGAACTTGGCAACCTCCGAGGCTAGAGAAGCTATCTCATCCCTGTTAGGCAGCTCGGGAGTCTGGAGCAGAGTCGCAGCGATCGCTGCCGCGTGGTCGGAGACTCGCTCGATGTTCTTCATGACCATTGCGTGCGAGAGCACTTCCTCCAGCCTGCTGAGGCCCAGCTCCTTCAAGTTCGTGAAGCCTCTCATAGCGCTGTACAGCTGCCTCAACCCGTAGAGGTACAGCTTATCCACGATATCGTCTCTCGCAATCACCTCCTCGAGGTTGACTACCGCTTCACCACCGCGCAGCACGGTTATCGGATCCTCGAGCATGCTCTGAGCAGTGTCCCGCATTCTTCCCACGACTTCCGGCACGGGGATATCTTCTACGTTTACGAGCACCTGGATCACTACCTCCCGCGCACTTTCCTGCATCACTTCCGCACCTATCAGCTTAGAGACGAGGACATCCCTGATAGTCTTCTTCAGCGCTGGACTATCTTCATCGAACTTAGCCCGTATAACCTTGTAGCCGAGCAGGTACTTGGAAAACAGCTCTCGAATGATCGCCCCCTCCGTAGTCTTCTTCCCGACCCTAACCTCTGTTTCGAGAGCAGCTCTAGGCCTCTTCACGCTCGGGATAAGCCTGATCGTCCCATCCTGTTCGAGAACGAGGGAGACGATGCTCCCCTTCCCTATACCCACTGCGGAAGCCCACTCCTTCGGAATAGAAACAATATAGGTTGAACCTCCCGTTAGCTGAACTCTGCGGACTATCCCTGCCTCAGGCGCAACGCTCATATTTTTCGGAAAACCCTGGTGAAATAAATATTTTATGTAGAAGAAGGGCTGGGAGGCTATATATAAAAATCTTTATATATCAATCACTGATGGAGCATAAACCGGGGTGGGGTTTGAGGTGCTCTTTCCGAGGGGTTGCGCAGCCCCTCTGGACTTTAACTTTGTAAGCATCATAATTCGATATATTACGCTCAGCTAAAGAGCTGCCGGGAGTAAGAATATCTAGGGGATTTCATTGATACCGAGGTTAGGGTACCGCCGCAGGAGCATCTGGCTGTACCACTTTAACTCGGGGGGATGCAACGGTTGCGACATCGAGTTTGTCGCGGCGCTGACGCCACGCTATGATCCCGAGCGTTTAGGAGTGCAGCTCGTCCCCTCCCCCAGGCATGCCGACGTCCTCGTAGTCACGGGGCCTGTGACGAGCGTTGTGAAGGACGCGCTTGAAGAGATCTACGACCAAATTCCGGAGCCGAAGCTGGTGATAGCTTTCGGCACTTGTGCTTGCAGCGGCGGGATCTTCTCGGAGTGCTACAACACGATCGGGGGTGCCGACCACGTGATCCCTGTTGATGTCAAGATCCCCGGGTGCCCCGCGAGGCCGAGCTCGCTTCTAAGGGTTCTGGCTGAAGTTTACGGGGTGAAGGTTCGTGGGAAAGCTTAGCAAGAGGGTTACTACTCTTGAGGAGCTGGCGCGCGAGCTGGAGGCGGCTATTGAGAGCGGCTTTAACCACCTCATGGCGATCACCTGCGTGGACCTCGGCGGAGAGCTTGAGCTCATCTACAGCTTGTCGAGCCTGGACGGGCGCCCTCTCCACCTTTCTCTCAGGGTTCCTCAGGGCAGCGCTAAAGTGTCTTCTATCGCTGCGCTCATGCCTGCTGCTAGCTTCTACGAGAGAGAAGTTCACGATCTCTTCGGCGTGCACTTTGAAGGTAACGAAGGTATGGGGTCCAGATTCCTGCTTCCGCAGTGCTACCCCGAGGAAGCCCCTCCTCCTCTGCTCAAGAGCGTGGACTCCGCCCAAGTGAGAGAGCTTCTATCCACGCTCAGGTGCGCATCCCCGCTCCCGATCCACCTGGAGGCCCCGCTCTCACCGGAGAGCGTGGTGGTCCCCTTCGGCCCCTACCACCCAGCCCTCAAGGAGCCGGAGCACATCAGCCTGGTCGTGGAGGGTGAAAGAATAAGGAAGGCCTTCATCAAAATCGGGTACGTCCACAGAGGCATCGAGAAAGCTGCTGAGGCGAGGTCGTTCCTCCGGGACATCTACCTTTTCGAGAGGGTCTGCGGGATCTGCAGCACTCACCACGCCTGGACTTTCGTGGAGGCGGTGGAGAGCCTTCTCGGCCTTCAGCCCCCGCCCCGGGCGGTTTTCCTCAGAGCGATCGTAGCGGAGCTGGAGCGGATCCACTCTCACGCGCTCTGGCTAGGGCTCGTGGGGTACTGGATGGGCTTCGAGTCCATGTTCATGTGGGTGTGGGGCTTAAGGGAGCTCGTCATGGACATCCTCGAGGAGGCTACGGGCAATAGGGTCCACAAGTCCTTCGTCACGATAGGAGGGGTTAGGAGGGATATCCCCGACGAGAAGCTGCGAGGCTACGTCGAGAAGCTTTCCCAGCTGAGGAGCAGCATCGCTTCGCTGATGGAAGATATTCTCTCCAGCGAGCAGTTTGCCTCGAGAACCAAGGGGGTTGGCAGGTACACGCTCGAGCAGGCGCGCCGCTTCTCCACGGTGGGGCCCGTGAGGAGAGCTGCCGGAGACCCCTACGACATCAGGAAGATCGAGCCTTACGGTGCTTACGACCGCGTCGACTTCCACGTGCCGGTAGCGAGCGAGGGAGATGTCTACAACCTCGTGAAGATAAGGCTCGAGGAGCTCCTCTCCTCAGTCGATATCATCGCGCAGCTGGTGGAGAAGATCCCCTCCGGGAACCCTGTGCCTCCGCGGCACTTCATGGGCACGGTACCCGAAGGAGAGGCTTACGCCAGGACGGAGGCCCCGCGCGGCGAGCTGTTCTACTACGTGAAGGCTGACAACAAGCACAACCCCTACAGGGTGAAGATCCGGACTCCCACGCTCGCGAACATACAGCTTGCGGCTTCGCTGCTGGAGGAGGCGCTCGTGTCGGATCTCCCGCTCATCGTCACCAGCATAGATCCGTGCTTCAGCTGCATGGATAGGGTTACCGTCCTTAAGGACGGGGAGTTTTTCGTCCTCAAGCTCGAGGATCTGGTTAAGCTCGCTCGGGGTGATTCGAAGTGAGTGCGTACATTAAGGCGCTGGTTTTAGGGGTGAGGGAAGCCTTCAGGGGCAGGATAACGGAGCACCTCTCCTCCGCGGTGAGCAACGGCTTCGCCCGCGGCGTACCTATCCTCGAAAGCAGCAAGTGCCTCGGCTGCGGCTTATGCTCCCGCGTCTGCCCTCCGCGCGCTATAAAGATGCGGCCGGCGGGGAGGAAGGTGGTCGGCGGAAGGGAGGTTCCGAGGGAGGAGCCGAGCTTCGACTACTTCCGGTGTATCTACTGCGGGCAGTGCGCCGACGTGTGTCCGGCTAAAGCGATAACCATGGATAGGAGGAGCCCCGTAGACGTTGTCAACATCACGGCCCCCCAGGTCCTCATCCTGGGAGCGGCACCGCAGGTCACTTCGTTCCTGGTGATTGCGGCTGTAGTAGCGCTGGTTTACTGGCTGAGCGGTAAGCTCGCCCCGCGGGGAAGGCACGGCTCCTCGGCCAGGAAGCCTTTCAGCGGCGGAGTTCCCCTGTCCTCCTCCAGGTACAGGTACTACGCGGTCAGCCTGATGGCGTTCGTCCTCTTCCTCCTGCTAGCCGAGGCTCTCTGCTTCCTCTACCTCCTCGCGAGCCCTAACGCGCAGGCTTTCGCGGTCCTGCTGCTAGCGGCCCTCGTGATCTACCTTCAGGGTTTGTGGGTCTCCAGGAGGTGGGCCGGATGATGGAGATGCTCTACTCTCTGGTGTTTCCCGGAGTACTGTTCACCGCGGCGATGGCTTTCTGGTTCGAGTACATTGACCGCAAGGTAACAGCGCTCGTCCAGCGCCGCGTGGGGCCGCAGGCGACGGGCCCGGGCGGGCTGCTCCAGCCGCTCTACGACTTCCTCAAGCTGCTCGGGAAAGAAGAGCTCGTGAGCGAGAAAGCGGACAGGGTAGCTCTGAGAGTGGGCCCGGTCCTGGCTGTAACGCTCCCGATATACGGCATGCTCTACATCCCGATAGTCTCGACCGATCCCCCGCTGGGCTTCAGCGGGGACCTGCTCCTGATCTTCCTCCTCCTAGCGTTCTCGGCCCTTTCAGTCGCGCTCGTGGGCTACGCGGCCCTCAGCCCCTACACTGTGCTCGGCGTAGGCAGGTTCATCGCACAGTACGCGATGTACGAGGCCGTATTCATGCTCTGCTTAGTGTCAGCTGCCCTGCAAGCCTCCACGCTGAGCGTGAGCGGCCTCGTCACCTACCAGGCAGCTAGAGGTTGGCTCGCCCTCTACCAGCCTATCGGGTTCGTAGCCGCCCTCCTCTCCCTCCTCGCGAAGCTCGAGAAAAAGCCCTTCGACCTACCCCACGCGAAGCAGGAGATTGTCGCAGGCTGGGCTACCGAGCTCAGCGGTCGAAGCCTCGCGTTCATGCGGCTGTACGAGGACTTGAGCATGACGTGGGGTATAGCGCTTCTAGCTACTGTATACCTCGGCGGGCCCCTGGGCCCCGGCTTCCCGGAGCTTGGTCCGCTCGCGGGGTTCGCGTGGTTCGGGCTGAAGACTTTTACATTGAGCGTGCTCGTGGCCCTCATAAGCGCGTCGATGGCTAGGGTGCGGGTTTACGGGCTTGTGAAGACTTTTTGGGAGAGGACCCTCCTCCTTGTTCTTCTCCAGATAGGGTTAGCCTGGCTGTTGAGGTGAGCATCATGATTTGGATAGCTGTTGTCGTCGGCGTAGCGCTCGTGCTGGCCGCCCTCTTCGCGCAACGCGCGACGGCCTCGCTCCTGCTAATGTCCGCCGGAAGCGCCGTGCTCAGCTTAGTTATCGCCGCCTTTGCGGGGCCTCTCAGCGGAGTCCTGGTCGCGACCCTGTACGCTGGCGCCCTCATCGCGATGATGGCGATATGGCTGATCCTCGCGGAAGCCGAAGAAGCTAAGCGCGACGCGCTGTACTGGGTAGCGGTCGCGTTTCTCCTCCTCGCCCTCCCAGCTGGTCTGCTGGCCGCGTGGAGGCCGGTTCTGCAGCTGCAAGCACCCCCCGCGAGGGCTGTGAGCCTGGAGGATATCCTGATCCTTTCCCTGATCCTGGTTGTAGCTGCAGGCGGCGTACCCTACGTTTTAGGAGGTGAGAGAAGGTGATTGAGGAGAGCGTCTTCGTTCTGGGTGGTTCCGTGGTGCTCGTGCTCGCAGGGGTAGCGTCCATCGCGGCGACCCGGAACTTGCTGAAGGTAGTTATGGGCATCCAGGCGGTGCTGCTCGGGGCCCTGCTACCGTTATCGCTCGCGGCTCGAGGTCAGGCGAGCGCGGTGATCCTGATCCCCGCTGTAGCTGCAGCAGCGGCGGAAGCCGTGGGTATGGCTGTGCTCGCGCTAGTTTGGGAGAAGTACAGGACGACTGATCCTCACCAGGTTTCAGAGCTGAGGTGGTAGCTTATGTACATGGGCTTGGTGCCGCTCTGGCTTTTCGGGAGCAGCCTTCTCGTGCTAGTGCTCGGAAGGTTCTCGAGAAAGTTCTGCGAGCTGTTCTCGGTAGCTTCCACGGGAGTCGCCGCAGCCTTGTCCCTCTACCTGCTGGCGGGCGGCGAGCCCTCGAGCGCAGGGCTCCTGCCAGTCCTCTCAGACTCGCTGTCGAGGTTCATGCTTGCAGTCGTGAACGTGCTAGGCTTCCTCATAGTCTTCTACAGCGTGGGCTACATGGCGACGGAGGAGGGCTACGTCCGCTACTACTTCCTGATCCTCCTCTTCATCGGCGCGATGTCGAGCTTAGTGCTCGCCGCGAACGTGATCCACCTCTACCTATTCTGGGAGCTCGTGGGAGTCTGCAGCGCGATGCTCATCAGCTTCTGGTGGGAAAAGCCGGAAGCGCGCAGAGCGGGCCTCAAGGCCTTCGCGGTAACACGCGTCGGAGACATCGGCTTCTTGATCGCGATCGCACTCCTCTTCCACAACCTAGGGACGCTGAACGTCCAGGAAGTTCTGCAGGGCCTCCAGCGGGACTACGGGCTAGCTGCTACTGTCGGAACGCTGCTAGTTATCGCCGCGGCAGGTAAGTCGGCCCAGTTCCCGCTACTCGTATGGCTGCCAGACGCGATGGAGGGCCCCACTTCCGTCAGCGCGCTGATCCACGCTGCGACGATGGTGAAAGCCGGCGTCTACCTCATATCGAGGTTCTTCCCCTCGCTCACACCTGAAGTGCTGTCAACGCTCTTCTGGATCGCACTCGTAACAGCGCTCATCTCCGCCGTTTCCGCACTCGCTTCTCGAGACCTGAAGAGAGTTCTCGCCTTCAGCACGATCAACCACCTCTCTCTGATGTTCCTCGCGCTGGGCTCGGGAGCCTGGGCCGCGGCGCAGCTCCACCTGCTCTCCCACTCCCTGTTCAAAGCCCTCCTCTTCCTCTGCGCAGGGCTTATCGTTCACGAAGTGGGCACCCGCAACCTAGACGAGATCGGGGGCTTGTGGAAGGGAGGGATGCGCCTAACGGGAGCCGCTTTCCTCATAGGGGCGCTCGCCCTCGCGGGAGTTCCTCCAACGCCCGGCTTCTTCAGCAAGGAAGCTGTGCTGGCTTCGGTGGAGGAAGCCTTGGGCACCCCTGGGAAGATAGTGGCGTTCACTCTGAGCTTCCTGTCCGCTGCGTACATCTTCAGACTGTTCTTCAGGGTGTTCGCTGGAGCCCCCAGGGAGGAGTACGAAGAGCACGAGTGGTGGATGATGATCCCGATCCTCACGCTGGCAGCGCTGACGGCTCTAGGCTTCTTCCTCCTGCGGCTAGCTGAGGGATTCCTGGAGGTTGACCACCTAGAGCACCACGTGGATATCGCGGCAGTGCTAGGCTTAGCGGGCGGCCTAGCCCTGGCGGCCGCTGTCTGGTGGAAGGGTGGGCTGCAGAGCGCTAGGAGGGTGCTCGCAGGCTTCGCGAGAGTTGCGGATAGAGTGTTCCTCCTAGACGACCTCTACACCTGGGCCGCGGAGCAGGTAGCCCGCAACGTCTCCCGCCTAGCGGTCAAGATCCAGCAGGGCAACCCCGCGCTGTACTCTCTCTGGCTTTTCGGCTTCGTCCTGTTCCTCATCATCGTCTTTCTAGGGGTGGTTTAGGATGTGGAGTAACGTCGAGAACCTTTACCTCTTGGTCGCCTTCTCGGGGGTAGCGCTAACCATAGCCCTAAGGCTCGCGCCGGAGAAGCTCAACCGTCCTCTCTCCACAGCGGCATCCGCTCTCTTCATGCTAGCGCTCCTAGCTCTCTCCATCTCAGCTGGAGAGCTTCCCGGGTACGTCGGCTTCGTCTCCTTCGCTATAGGGCTAGCTGCTGTGCTGGCAGGCTACGACCTCGTCCACGAGGACAAGCCGCTGCACGACGCGCTAACTCTAGCGCTAGCTAGCTCTCTCCCGATCCTAGCCGGGACAGAGGACCTGATCAAAGCCTTCGCCGCGTGGGAGCTTATGAGCGTCAGCGTCCTTCTCCTAGTGGCGTTCCACCGGGAGAAGGAGAGCGCTGAAGCCGCGCTGAAGTACCTCATGCTGTGCGGCGCCGGCACCGCAGTCGCGCTAGCAGGCATAGCCCTAGTAGTTCTCGAAACGGGCTCCACGCGCGTCGACAGCGTCTTCCAGGCCAGCCTCCTCGCCCGCATGCTCCTAGCAGCGGGTTTCGCCACAGAAGCCGCGGTATTCCCGCTCCACTTCTGGCTTCCCGACGCCCACATGGTCGCGCCCAGCACGGCTAGCGCGATGCTCTCGGGAGTTGTCATCGAGGCTGCAGCCATCCTCGTGTACCGGCTGGCAGGCTGGGATCCCGTAGTCTCGCGCATCTTCCTCTACCTCTCAGTAGCTGGTGCTTTCGTCGGCAACCTCTCCGCGCTCGCGCAGGACGACATCAAGAGAATGCTCGCGTACAGCAGCGTAGCCAACGTGAGCTACATCGTGATGGGCCTCTGCTCGGGAGACGGCCTCGCTAGGACTTACGCCTTACTGCATGTCGCCGCTCACGGCTACCTGAAGGCTTCGCTCTTCATCGTCTCGGGAATCCTGCTGGCGCAGCACGGGACGAGAAGCCTATCCCGCCTCACCGGGGCTCTCTCTGGAGACAACCTCCTGAAGCTGACCGTCATCGCGTCAGCGCTAGGTTTAACGGGCGCTCCGCCGCTCCTACCGTTCTGGAGCGAGCTCTTCATAGCTGTCGG
Source organism: Thermofilum sp. (assembly GCA_038741495.1). NCBI lineage: Archaea > Thermoproteati > Thermoproteota > Thermoprotei > Thermofilales > Thermofilaceae > Thermofilum > Thermofilum sp. Next base: position 17,444 of record JAVYKX010000003.1, read on the forward strand.
CGTGCTGTCGGTAAGCCCGGCGCTGCCAGTGCTCTTCGCGCTCGCGGTGATCCTCTCCTTCGGGTACTACTTCAGGCTGCTGCAGAGCCTCTCCCAAGGCAGCTCGCTCAGCGCGACCCACTCGAAGCGGTACCTGCTGGCAAGCACCTCAGCTCTCCTTCTCGTAGCTCTCAACGCTCTCCTATTCACTGCTCCATCTCTACTAGTGGACGCGTTTGCTCTCTCAGTGCCCTAAGAACCATCCGGGCACCGGATCACTCTTTATTAAGATATATTCAGATTAATCTTTTACAGAAAATACTCCGCTGCAGCTACACTCCTGCGTTGAGCTTGGTACTTTTACAGGGAGCATTCCTCCTCTTTGTGAAAGCCTCTCACCTTTCCCGGAGAGTAGAGCAGGAGGTTTCAACCTTTCCCGAATGCTTGTCGTAGTTATACTTTATTTGTACAAATATTGCGAGGCAAAGTATATCTACAGCTAGAGCGGTGAGGCTTAGGTGATCTTTCACGAGCCCCGCCTCCACGATCTTCATCACGCTGGTCCTCGGGCTCCTAGCGGGGAGCCTCGTTCTCTTGCTTGCACGCATCCTCGAGCGCGGCCCGGGGGGCAGGTTCAAGAGAGCGAGGTACGAGGCTGGAAACCCCCCCTCCGGCGAAGCGAAGGCACGGCTACCCTTCCAGTACTACGGGTACGTGCTACTATACTTGAGCGTAGAGCCCCTGATGGTTCTCTTCTTCCTCACCACCTACTACGACAAGCCGGCGCTCTCCGCCGCTCTGGCTGCCCTGGCCCTCCTTCCGGCTGTCGTGTGGGGAGCGCTGGCTGCTGACGAGCTTGAGAGGTGGAGGCTGTGAGCTGCTCTCTGGGCTTCGTCCTGATCGGGAACCTCGAGGAGGCTGCTCACCGCGCTACGAAGTGGCTCGTGGAGAGAACCCCGATCCGCTCACTTAGGGATTGGGCGATCACGTTCAGCCTGTGGCCAGTCCACTTCACAACATCCTGCTGCGGAGCTGAGTTCGCAGCGGCTAGCGCTCCACGCTTCGACGCGGAGCGCTTCGGCTTTCTCCCCTTCAACTCCCCCCGGCAGACGAACCTGATGGTTATCGAGGGGACGCTGACGAGGAAGATGGGGGAGGCCGCGAAGATCGTTTACGACCAGATGCCCTGGCCGAAGTTCGTCATCGCGATGGGGGCTTGCGCGATCGACGGCGGCCTCTTCTACAACAGCTACAACATCGTGAGGCCTAAGGACATCCTCCCGGTCACGCACTTCATCCCAGGGTGCCCGCCGAGGCCGGAGGCGGTGGCCCGCGCGATCATCATGCTTCAGAGGAGGGTGAGGAGCGGTGAGTGGGCCGAGTACGCGCGAAGAGGTTAAGCAAGCGCTCGAGAGGCTGGGCTTCGCGGTAGAGGAGGCTAGGGACGTGCTTAGGGTCAGGCTGGAGCCCGCCGACTTGAGGAAAGCTGCGGAGGAGCTGCTGCGGCTTGGCTTCGACCACCTGGCTTCTGTCGGGGGCGTGGACTGGCCGGCGGAGGGGAAGATAGAGGTTGTGTACCACGCCGAGAGCTACGAGCCGGGGAAGAGGAGCTTTCTCGTCGAGCTCCGGGTGAAGGTTCCCCGCGACGACCCTCACCTTCCCTCGCTGATCGACGTGTGGCCGAACGCGCTGCTCATGGAGCGGGAGGTGTGGGAGATGCTGGGAGTCACCTTCGAGGGTAACCCCGACCTCCGCAGGCTCCTGCTTCCTCCGGACTGGTCCGGCCCACCACCCTTGAGGAAGGATTTCAGGGTCGAGGAGGAGGGTATCTATGTTGAGTACGAGTGAGGTAGTTCGGTCCAGGCTGCTAGCTCGCGAGGGAGGGGAGGAGGTCTACGAGCTCTTCATCGGCCCGCAGCACCCCTCTTCAGGTCACATGCGCTTCATCGTGCGGCTGGACGGCGACGTTATAGTGAGCGTTGACCCAGACATCGGGTACGTGCACAGGACGATGGAGAAGCTCGCGGAGGGCAGGGAGGCGGTAAAGGCGATCCCGCTGCTCGAGCGGATGACAATCATCGATTCTCACAATGTGACGATCGGGCTGGTGAGAGCTATGGAGAAGCTCCTAGACGTGGAGCCGCCGCCTAGGGCGAGGTACCTCAGAACGCTCCTCTCGGAGATCAACAGGATCGCTAGCCACCTCTACGGGATCGGGATCGCGGGCATCATGCTGAACCACTCGACGATGTTCATGTGGGCGTTCGGCGACAGAGAAGTGTGGCTCCAGCTCGCCGAAGAGCTCTCGGGGGCCCGCCTCACGCACACGTACAGCATTCCGGGAGGCGTTAGGAGGGATTTGCCGCAGGGTTTCGCCGACAGGGCTGAGAAAGCGGTGAGGTACATGACGAGGAGGCTGGAGGAGTACGCGAAGATCTTCCTCGAGAACCCGCAGGTGAGGTCGAGGTACGAGGGGGTAGGGGTTCTGAAGAAGGGGGAGGCGTCGAGGCTCGGCATCGTCGGCCCGAACCTCAGAGCGAGCGGCGTCAAGTACGATGCGCGGCTAGCCGAGGACTACGCCGCGTACAGCGAGGTGAGCTTCGAGGTCCCCACGCTAGAGGAGGGTGATGCTTACGCGAGGATGAGGCTGAGGATCGAGGAGATTAAGCAGAGCATGTCCATCATCCTCCAGGTGCTCAGGAAGGTGCCGGAGGGGCCTATCTTCGCGGAAAAGTACCTGAAGCTGCTGCCCCCGAAGCTCCGCGAGCAAGTACTCAGCACGGGCAGGGTGAAGCTCCCTGCGCTCTTCGCCTCTATGAAGCTGCCCGCTGGTGAGGCGGTAGCTAGAGCTGAGATGGGTCACGGCGAGATCTTCTACCACCTCATCAGCGACGGCTCCGCGAAGCCCTACAGGCTCAGGGTCGTGACACCGTCCTTCAGGAACGTGATCCTCTTCCGGTACCTCATGCCGGGGCACCGGTTCATGGACTTCCCCGCGATTTACGGGAGCCTCGACTACTTCCCCCCTGAGGCGGATAGGTGATGGGTATGGGTCTGCTGGAGTGGGTTCTGGAGCTGCTGCTAAGCCCCCAGGTCTTCGCACCGGTAGTTTTCCCCGGTCTGGTCACAGCCCTCGTAGTCCTCCTGACGATCATCTGGGCCGAGCGGAAGATCGCTGCTAGAGTGCAGATGCGTGTCGGCCCCCTGTACGTTACCAGGCGCTTTGGAGGAGTGCTGCAGATGCTAGCGGACGGCACGAGGTACATGTTCCAGGAGTTCATCATCCCGGAGACTAGCGATAAGGGGTTCTTCGTGTTCGCCCCCGTACTGGCCCTGGCGGCGGCGATTCTACCCTTCGCGTTCATCCCTGCTGCGCCCGGCTTCGCCCCCGTGAAGCACCCATTGGCGGCGCTCGGCGTGCTAGCCTCTCTCTCAGCCGCTCCGCTCGCTGTGCTCCTGATGGGCTGGAGCTCTGGGAACAAGTTCGCGATACAAGGGGCGGTCCGCGAGGCGTTCATGACCCTAGCTTACGAGGCTGTAGTCTTCTTATCTGTGCTGGCGATGGGCATGCTCTACGGCACCTTAGACCTCGAGGAGGCCGTCTACAGGCAGGTTATCCCGGGCTTGCTGCTCAACCCGATCTCAGCGTTCACCTTCTTCGTCGGGATGGTGATGAGCGCTGGTAGGCTGCCCTTCGACATCGTGGAGGGTGAGCAGGAGATAGTTGCTGGCCCCTACGTCGAGTACAGTGGTATTGTGTTCGGTATCGGGATGGGTCTCGCTTACCTCAAGCTCTACGCCTTCTCCCTGCTCTTTTCCATTCTCTACCTCTCCGGGTGGGAGCCCCTCCTGCCAATTTACAGCGTCTACCCGCCGCTCGGGGGGCTCATGCTGTTTGTCAAAGCGTACGCGGTCATGCTCTTCGTCGCTTTCCTAAGGTCGGTTTATGGAAGGTACCGCTTAGACCAGGCGCTGAGGGCGGGGTGGAGGATTTTTCTCCCGCTGGCTCTAGCTTCCGTAATGTTCTCCGCTTTTGTCAAGGTGGTCGTGTATGGGTAACCTCGTTCGATCCTTTGTGGGGCACGTGAGGGCTGTGGCGACGGGTCTCCGCTACCTACTCCTCCCCAACAGGATGACGGTCTACTACCCGGAGAAGCTCATCGAGCTCCCAGAGGGCTACAGGGGTTTGATCCGTTACTACCCCGAGCTGTGCGTGCAGTGCGGGCTTTGTGCGATGGTCTGTCCCGCTGGAGCGATGAAGATGTACGTGAAGAAAGGCGAGAAGAGGGGGAGGCCCGGCGTGAACTACCAGAGGTGCATATTCTGTGGCTTCTGCGCCGACATATGCCCTCAAAACGCGCTCGAGATGACTAAGGTTCACGATGTCGCTTACGAGAAGCTGGAGGACATGATCCTCTCCCCGGAGGAGTTTGCCCGGGAGGTGAGGTCCCCAGCTCTCGAGGAGGGGGCGGTTAAAGTGAAGGTGATTTTTAGCGAGGAGAGGGGGTTGGTGCATGAGCCCGCTTAGCATGTTTGAAGTCTATGTATTGTTGGCAGCCCTGGTATCCCTAGTCTCCGCAGCCCTGGCCGTTAAAGTAAAGGAAGACTTCTACTCCGCCATCCTGCTGGGCCTCACGGGGCTGGGAGTCGCAGCGCTCATAGGGCTTCTCGGCTACACTTTCCTCGCTGTGTTCCACGTGATGGTCTACGTGGGAGCTACGGTGACGTTCGTTGTTTTCGGAGTACTCCTGGTGGGCAGGGGCGCGGGCTTCGAGAAGCGCATGGGCGTGCCGGCTCTCGCGGTGTCAGCTCTCCTGGCGGCAGCTCTCTTCTCGCTCCTGAGCACCTCGAAGCCCACGCGCGTGAATATCGACCTTTCGAGCGCCGCCAGCGCTATTCTCGGCGAGAACGCGGTAGCTCTGACCCTGCTCGCTCTCTCGCTCGCATCTCTTGTAATCGCAGGCATCGCGGTAGCTTCTGAGGAGAGGTGATAGATATGATGGCGGAGATCTACTTCTTAACTTCAGCGCTTCTCGCAGCCGTAGGGGCTTACGGAGCCCTGGTGAGCAGGAGCGCTATTAAGGCTTTAATCTCCCTGGAGATCTTGTTCAACGGCGTGGTGCTCGGCGCTCTCGCGCTCACCTCTTCTTCAGCTTCCCTCGGGGGCTTCATCCTGGTTGTTTTCTCGGTTGTTCTCGGAAGTGTGGAGGTGGGGGTTCTGGTGTCGATTCTCGTCCTCCTCTACAGGAGGTTCAGGAGTGTTGACGTTTACCAGGTTCCCGGTCTAGAGGTGGTGGAGTGATGGGTGAAGTACCGTACCTCTGGTTGAGCGTGCTGTTTCCTCTTGCAGCGGCGCTGCTGACTCTGCTGCTACGCCTCGGTAGGCGCGGGGCAGCGATCCTTAACTCTTCCGCTCTGGGAGCTTCAGCGCTGCTGATCGCCGTATCCTATGCCCTCCACGGAGTGAAGGGCGTCTGGCTCGACCCTCTCCGCTTCACGGTGGACGGGCTCGGCACCTTCGCGCTCGCTATGGACCCGATGGTGTTCCTCGTTGCCTTCTCCGTAGCCGCGACGACCGCGGTTGTGGCGCTCTACAGCGAGCCCTACATGCGCCACAGGTTTGAGGAGCTCAAGCATGAAGGTGTCGAGGCGCCGGGCTGGAGAAGCTACTACTTCCTCTACACGCTCTTCGCGCTAGCGATGCTCGGGACGGTGATGTCCACGAACATTATCGAGTTCTACATCTTCCTCGAGCTCACGCTGATCCCGAGCTTCCTCCTCATCGCGTTCTACGGCTACGGCGACAGGATACGCATAGCCATAATGTACCTGCTCTGGACCCACGTGGGGGCCTTACTCTTCCTTATCGGAGCGCTCGCCGTAGGCTTCCAGAAAGGGTTCGACTTCATCTCCGCGAGCGGGAGCTTCCTGAAAGGGCTCGGCGAAGGGGTGGGAGACTACGCTTTCGCGCTGATGCTGCTCGGTCTCTCGGTGAAGCTCGCCGCCCTAGGAGTCCACATGTGGCTTCCCTACGCTCACGCCGAGGCCCCCACACCCGTCTCGGCGCTGCTTAGCCCCAACCTCATCGGGCTTGGAGCGGCGATGATGTTCAGGATCGTCTACGTCCTCTTCCCCTCGACCTTCCAGGCCTACAGCCCGCTGCTGATGACGTGGGCGCTGGCGACGATAATCTACGGCGGCTTTATGGCGCTGAGCCAGACGGACTTCAAGAGGCTCCTAGCCTACAGCAGTATCTCCCAGATGGGCTACCTGCTCCTCGGCCTCGCTTCAACTTCCGCCTACGGTGTCGCGGGGACGTTCCTGCACTACCTCGTGCACGCGTTCGGGAAGGCTATCCTCTTCGGCGTCGCAGGCATCCTCATCGCGACCTACCACGGGCTCAGGGACATCGCGAAGATGGGCGGCCTCGCGCAGAAGATGCCTTACTCTGCCTCGCTCGCGCTGTTAGGCTTCATGCACATCACCGGCATACCGCCCACAGCGGGGCTCTGGAGCGAGTACCTCATCCTGAGGGGTGCTGTTGAGAAAGCTCTCTCGCTCGGCCAAACGTGGTACGTAGCCGTAGCCGCAGCCCTGGTGGTCGGCGTCGGACTATCCACGGCTTACGCTTTCCTCACCATGAGGAGGGTCTTCTACGGCCCGCTGCGCGTCGAGAACGCGCGCGAGGCTGCAAGGGGCCTCTGGGCGCCGCTAGCAGTGCTGGCCGCTCTGGGGATTCTCTCCTTCATCGCGGCTTCCCCGCTCGTTGACCCGACGGTGAGAGTCATCGCGGCAGTTCTGGGTGGTTAGCTTGGAGGAGCTGCTCATCCTGGCCTGGCTTGCGCCCTACGTGGGAGCGGCGCTGGTGCTGGCGCTCAGCCGGGCGAGCTGGGGTGCGAAGTCCCTGGTGGCCATACTCTCCATTCTCGTCTCCGCTCTAGCGTCCAGCGCCGGCGCTGCCATGGTGGCCTCCGGGCACGAGGTTCACGTGAGCGCTACCTGGATCGAGTCCCTCTCGGTGCGGTTCGGCGTGTTCTTCGACGGGCTCTCCAGCTTAATGGCGCTAGTAGTCTCGTGGTTGAGCTTCCTCATCGCGGTGTACAGCTACGAGTACATGCGCGGCGAGGGCGGCGAAACCAGGTATTGGTTCTTTTTCACCTTCTTCGTGGGCAGTATGATGCTGCTCGTCCTCTCCGACAACCTCCTCGCGATGCTCGTAGGATGGGAGGGGACTGGCTTAGCGAGCTACGCGCTCATCGGGCACTGGTTCTCCGACGAGGAGGAGAGGTGGGTCGGCGACCCGGAGCGCAGGGCCCTTAAGGTGCCCATGTGGTCTGAGCCGAGCCACTCCGGCCTACGAGCTCTTGTTTTCACGCGCGTCGGGGACGTGGGGATGATAGTCGGCATCGCCACTCTGCACACCGTGCTCGGGACCACTCTCCTGCAGCAGCTCGCGGACGGAGCGTGGGCTTCAAAGCTGCTCGCGGCGGGTGTGCTGCCGGCTTTCCTCTGGCTCCTGTTCCTCGGCGCGATGGCTAAGAGCGCTCAGTTCCCGTTCCACGAGTGGCTTGTCACCGCGATGACTGGCCCCACTTCCGTCAGCGCGCTGATCCACGCTGCGACGATGGTGAAAGCCGGTGTCTACTTCCTCCTCCGCTTCACCCCCTTCCTGGTCGCTGCGGCAGGCATCGCCGGAGCTGCGGGCGTGATCCACGGATTCCTGGAGGCGCTCGCCCTGCTAGGCTCCTTCACAGCGTTCATGATGGCCACCATGGCCCTCGTCAGCCGAGAGCTGAAGCTAGTACTCGCGTTCTCCACCGCTAGCCAGCTGGGCTACATGTTCCTCGGAGCCGCCGCGGGCGCGCTCGCCGCGGGCGCGGTCGGCGGCCTGGCAGCCGGCTTCTCTCACCTGCTCAGCCACGCTGTGTTCAAAGCATCACTGTTCCTCGCCGCGGGCGCGGTAATACATGCCGTTCACAGCCGCTTTATCGACGACATGGGGGGCTTAGCCGGCCCCATGCGCCTGACAGCCGCCTCATTCCTGCTTGCCGGGCTGAGCCTCGCTGGCATCCCGCCCTTCATGGGCTTCTGGACGAAGGACGAGGTTATCCACTACGCTAGCGAAGCAGGGCTCTTAGCGCCAACGCTCCTCGCTGTGGTGACTGCTGCCCTGACCGCCTGCTACACTGCTAGGGTATTCTCGAGGGTGTTCCTGGGCGCTGCTCACGCGCACGGGCACGAGCCCGGCCTCGCCATGCTCGCTCCCTACTTTTCTCTAGGCTTCGCCAGCGCTGCGCTCGGCTTAGCGTGGCCCCTCGTATCGCCCCGCCTCGAGGAGGTGCTCCACCACAGCGTCGGCGTCAAGCCAGCGAAGGAGGCGCACACGCTGGCGGCGATCCCGGGAGCTGTCGAGGCGGCTTTAGTACTAGCGCTCGCCGCCTTCTCCGTAACCCTGTACGCCTACGGCTGGGCCGGCATCCACCCCTACCAGCGGGTGAGCAGGAGCAGGATTCTCTCGGGCTTGCACTCCTTCCTCTACGACCGCTGGCTGGTGAACGGCATCTACTACCGGGTAATAGTCGGCGGCTTTAGGCAGCTATCAACAATCCTCTACCGCTTCTTCGACACAGCCTTCATCGATAGGCTCTACCACTCAGCGATCCCGCGCTTCTTCCAGGGAGCGGCCGGCTTCGCTTCGAGAGTCTTAGAGTCAGGCTACGACAGCCTCCTGCACAGGCACCTCGTCAACGCCTTCACAGGCCTCTGGAGAGCTTTCAGGAGCCTCCAGACAGGGAAGGCGCCGCACTACATCGCTCTCATGTGGATTGGAGCCTCCCTTCTCCTCTTAGCTCTAGTCCTGGGGTGGTTTAAGTGAGCTGGTTCCCCGCCCTCGCTATCTCCCTTGCCGCTCCCGCCCTGCTAGCACCTCTGCTCTCCGGCAAGCCCAGGCTCGTGAAAGCTCTCACGCTCCTCGGCGCAGCCTCCGCGCTCGCAATTCACGCTCTTTCACCAGCTTCCTCGTCGGGAGAGCTGAGCCTGGATAGCTTCTCCTACGCTGTCCTGCTGATCGCCCTCCTCGACGCTCTGGTAGCTCTCGCAGGCTTCACCGGTCCCGCATCGGAGTACGCGCAGGCAGCCCCCTTCTACAGCATCGCTCTGCTATCAGCGCTGGGCGTGGCGGGCTTAGCTTACGCTGGAACGCTGCCCGTGCTCCTGGCCTCGTGGGCGCTCTTCTCCGTAGCTTCTTTCGCGCTCTTCGCGTTGGCGAAGGATAAGTTCTCGGCAGCGGGCGCGGTTAAGTACGGGCTGATGAGTGTCGCTTCCTCATCGTTCCTGCTCCTCGCCCTGTCTGCCGCAACCGCGGCTACAGGTAGCCTCGCAATCGAGCCGTCCCGGGCTGGCGGGTATCTCCTCCTCGCCTCTCTAGGGCTGCTGCTAGCCGCTGTGGGCTTCAAGGTGGGAGTCTTCCCGTTCCACGCGTGGCTTCCCGACGCGTACGGGGTCTCGGACCCGCTCCCAGTATCGCTAGTCTCAGCCCTCTCAAAGAGCGCTGCAGTACTCGTGTTCTACAAGCTCTCGCTAGTGGCGGCGGACACGCTAGGGGACTCTTGGCTGCGCCTTGTGGGGCTCGCCGCGCTGCTCACAATGACTTACGGCAACATCGCAGCCCTGCTTCAGAGGAGCCTGCAGGGCCTTCTAGCGTACAGCAGCATCGCCCACGCTGGGTACATTCTCGTGGGGGTAGCCGCTCTCTCCCTCCACGGGCAGGCGAAGAGCCTCGCCGTCGCCGGCCTGCTGCTCCAGCTCCTAGCTTACTCTTTCGGGAAGACAGGGTTATTCCTCGCAGCAAGGCTGCTACGCAGGAGCGGTGCAGCTCCTGTGAGCCTCGAGGAGGTGAAGGGGCTGGGCGCGGCGGATCCCGGGGCCGCTGCTAGCTCCCTTATCCTGCTGCTGAGCCTCATGGGGATGCCGCCCCTGGCGGGCTTCTGGGGTAAGCTCTACCTTTTCCTCTCTGTCGTTGAGAGCGCTCCCTGGCTCACTGCAATCGCTTTAATAAACACAGGGATCGGGGCCGCCTACTACGCGCGCCTAGTTAAGAGCATGTATTTCGAGAGCGGGAAGCCGGCAACCTTGCCCTATAGGAGCACTCGCGCGGCTTTACTCGCGTGTAGTGCTGTTAGCGTCGCGGCAGGCTTCCTGCTGCCCTTCGTGCTGCTGTAAGCTCTCTAGAAAAGGTTTTTCTGCAGTCCCCAAGGGTGTTGGATTTCTTTCAAGCTACTGCGGGAAAAGCTCTTATCACCTCTCCCTCAAAATGAGTCATGCCGCCACGTGCTGAAGAAGAGGAGCCGGAATATCTTACAAGAACTCTCGGGAAGCTTCAAGTAAAGTTTATCGAAGTTGCTTTCCAGAGCCTAGACGGGGAGACGAGATCCAGGTTCTTCAAGGCTGACAGACTGCCAGACCTTCTGGAGGGTTTCCGCGTGGACGGCTACTCCGTAGGCTTCAAGCCTGTCGAGGACTCTGACCTGGTGGTGGTGCCCGATCCCCGCTCGCTGAAAGTTTACTGCCTTGACGGCAGGTGCTTCGGCTTCCTCTCAGGAGACCTCCTCTACGGGGACAAGCCCTTCGCTCACTGCCCCCGCACGCTGCTCCGAGACCTAGCCGCGAAGTTCCCGGGAGAGGTACTGGTGGGGCTCGAGCTTGAGCTCTACCTGCTAGAGGGAGGGAAGCCTGCTGACAGCCGCGGGTACTGGGCCCCAGACGGCCGAGGGATCAGCCTACTGCTCGAAGCCGCCGAGTCCGTGAAGAGCGGTGTTGAAATTCGCTCGCTTCACCACGAAGTAGGGCCCGGCCAGTACGAGGTGCTCACACCTCCCTCTGACCCGCTCACAGCAGCGGATAACGCTGTCTTCCTGAAGCGCCTCATCAAGACAGTTGCCCTCGCGAGAGGCTTCACAGCGACTTTCATGGCTAAACCCTTCAGCGACCTACCGGGAAGCGGCATGCACGTCCACTTGAGCGCCGCGCCTTGGGGCCGCTCTTTCTTCGAGGACGGCGAGCTGAGGGAAGAAGGCGTGCACTTCATCGGCGGCTTGCTTCTCCACGCGAGAACCCTCTCGGCGTTCACTAACCAGACCGTGAACTCGTTCAAGCGGCTTGTGCCGGGGATGGAGGCGCCCGTGTTCCTCACCTGGGGCTTCGGGAACAGGTCCACGCTCGTCAGAATCCCGAGATCGCGCGGGCGGGCTGCCGGCACGGTAGAGTACAGGCTACCGGACGCTTCGGGGAACATATACCTGGCCGTCGCCGCGACCTTGCTCGCCGGCCTGCGCGGCTTGGAGGAGCGCGCTGACCCTGGCCCGCCGCTACCGGTTAACGCGTACACTTCTGGAGAGCTGGCGCGCGTACCCTCGAGCTTGGGTGAGGCTCTGGAGGAGCTGGGCGCTGCCCGCTCTCTAGGCGTGCTGCCTGAGAGCTTTCTCGAAGCTTACACTGCGGTAAAGAGAAGAGAGTGGGGCGACTACTTGAAGCTCTGCGGGGGGTCGTGCAGCGGAGTGACACACTGGGAGCTAGAGAAATACGTGAGCCGCTGAGCCTGAGCCCCGCAGAGCTACAGGTACTTCACAGCGTCGAAGTACTTTTCCATGTAGCGCCGGTTTGTTTCGTCACCCCCAGGTACGTTAGAGCTCATCCAGACTTCCGGCTTCACCCCCCTGCTGAGAAGTATCTCGGCTGCTCTGGCAACCAGCGCTTGCAGGATAAACGCGTTGACGATCGTGGAGACGGGAGCTATCTTCTGCTCCAGCCCCTCGAGCTTCAAGACTGCATCACCAGCCGGAACCTTGTTATCTATGACGACGTCCGCCAGCTCGTAGAGCCGCTTCCCGAGCGGGTTAGCCGGCGGGACGCTGCGGCTATACTCCACCGACGTGACCGCGATAACTTTCATCCCCCTTTCTCTCGCTTCCTTAGCCATCTCCACAGGGACCGCGTTTTTCCCCGAGTTCGACACCACGATCAGAGCCGAGTTCGGGTAGATCCTTAGGGAGTCCAGCAGGACTTTCGCGTAGCCTGGCGTCCTCTCGAGAAGCGTGCTCTTGACTGCTCCGTTCATCCCGGAGACGCTGAGGTCGAGTATCGGGTAGACGCGGACAAGCCCCCCAGCCCGGTAGAACATCTCCATCGCCATCGTCATCGAGTGCCCTGTCCCGAAAACGTAGACGAAGCCGCCTTTCGCGAGGCACTCCGCTACGACCTCTGCAGCTTTCTCAATGTTCTTCTCCTCTGTGAAAGTTACTCGCTCAAGAAGCCTAGCCACCTCTATGTAGAACCGGCCGATAGCATTATCCTTCATACGCTCCTCTTAGCGGTTGAGAGTAATAAAGAGTTAGCGTTGCGCGGAAGACTGCGGGCTAAACCTTATTCTTGAGTGTTGTGCCACTACCTTTTTAGGAGAGAGAAGGGGGTGCTGGGTACGTGAAGTCTCTTCGACTAAAGGTTGCTAACCGCAGCGGCCTTCACGCGAGGCCTGCAGCGATGTTCGTCCAGACGGCGAGGAAGTTTTCCTCAAAGATCCTCGTGAAGAAAGGCGGGAAAGCCGCCGACTCGAAGAACATTCTCCAGGTTCTCTCTCTAGGGGTGGACATGGGTGACGAGATAGAGCTCGTCGTTGAGGGGTCTGACGAGGACCAGGCGCTCGAAGAGCTGAGAAAGCTTATCGAGGAGGTTCTCCCAAGCGTCGACAAGTAGCTATTCGAGAACTCTCGCGCCAACGCTCTCCAGGTACTTTCTGCTCCACGCTCTCACTTCACTTGAGGTAGCTGCGCGCTCCACAAGTTCTCGAACCTGCTCTGAGACTTCCGACATCTTTACGCGCCTGATAACGTACTTCACTCTGCCGACGAACGCTGGAGCAACGCTGAGCACTTCAACCCCCAAGCCTAGAAGTACAGGCACAGCTAAACCCCTGCTAGCCATTTCTCCGCAAACCTCCACCTCCGCTTTACCCTTCACCCGCTCCGCCGCGTAGCGGATGAGGCGGAGGACCGCGGGGTTCATCTCGTCGTAGATACTGCTGACTCGAGGGTTCCCCCTATCCGCCGCCAGAACGTACTGGGTCAAATCGTTGGTTCCGAAGCTGATGAAGCTCAGCCCCCCCTTCTCGACGATCTCCCTCGCCAGCAGAGCCGCAGAGGGGACCTCAACCATCACGCCGAGCTTCGGGAGCCTGTAGGCTGCTCCAAGGCTCTCCAGGCTCTCAGCCTCCTCGGCCACCGCGCTGGTGAGCTCCTCCACCTCCTCTACGGAAGTAATCATCGGAAACATCAAGCGAATGTCGCCGTGCACTGCCGCGCGCAGCACAGCGCGGATCAGCGGCTTCAGGAGCCTATCGCGGTGCGCGAGCAGGAGCCTAGCCCCGCGGACGCCGAGCTGAGGGTTAGGCTCGCCCGGAAGCTCGAGGAACCTAACCGGCTTATCACCCCCGATGTCCGGTGCTCTGACTGTGAGCGGCCCCCCACCTAGGAGCTCGAGGCCGCGCCGGAATAGCTCGTAGAGCTCGTCCTCGCTGGGCGCTTCCAGCTTAGCCATGTACGCGAACTCGACTCTAAAGAGGCCTACGCCGCCACAGCCGTACGAAGCTGCAGCGCGCAGGTCTTCCACGCTTCCAGCGTTGCACGCAACCCAGACTCTCACGCCGTCCGCGGTGACCGGCTCGAGTAGAGCTTCAGCCGAGTATGCTTTCGCGAGCTCGCGCAGCTCGGCAGCTACCGCCTCGTAGCGGCTCTTCTCCTCTAGCGGCGGCTCCACGATAAGGTACCCGTTGACCGCGTCCAGTACAGCATCGGCACCGTCTTTGAGGAGCGCGGGATCTACGCTGCTCGCGATCACGTAGGGTACTCCGCGGAGCCTGGCTAGGATCGAGACGTGCGACGTAGGCCCCCCTGACCGCGTGACTAGCCCGGCGATACCTGCTTCGCTCGCTTCAAGGAACTCGATAGGGTCCATCTCCTCGGCCACCAGTACGCGCCCGCGGAAGCTTAGCTGAATTGTAGAGCAGCCGCTCAGCACAGCGACGAGCCTGCGTGCGAGGTCCCTCAAGTCCTGCGCTCTGAGCGCGAAGAGCTCGCCCCCGCTGGCGAGGAGAGAGGAGTACTTTTCGTAAACCTGCTTTACTGCCCACTCCGCGCAGGTGAGCTCGGAGCGAACCTTCTCCTGAGCCTCCTGGACGAGCGAGTCTAGCATCAGGATCTGGGCTTCAACTATCTCTCGCTCTTCTCTCGGAAGCATCGAGGAGATCTCCTCCAGCTTTCTCCTGAGCTGAGAGCCAGCTTCAGACAGGCGGAGAACCTCCTGCTCAGCATCCTCTACGCTCCGCCTCTCCACGGCTTCTAAAGCGCTTTCCCGCCTAAGCACCAGCAGAGGGCCTGACGCGACACCCGGCGAGACCACTACGCCTTTGAATTTCAGCATGGGCAAGTGCCCCCAAGGGCTTAGCGCGCGCCGAATATCACTTTTTCCGAATACGTATTCGGAATGCGAAACCGATATCTCGAGCTTAGCAGAGGTAAGGACTGGGTGACCAGCTATTAGAGTAGTCTACAGAAACTGCAGGCTGCTGACACCCGCCGAGGACCTTGGGGTCAGGGACATCGCGGTCGAGAACGGCCTCGTGGTGGCCGTCGGGAAAGGTCTCCGCGGAGATAAGGTTGTGGACTGCGAGGGCTTAACCGCTTCGCCGGGCTTCATCGACACGCACATCCACGGCTACAAGGGAGTGGACTTCACCGAGGCGGACGCTGACGGTATCCTTAGAGTCGCCGGCGAGCTGGTGAAGCACGGTGTGACTTCCTTCCTGGCTTCCACGGTCGCCGCCCCCCGGGAAGCTCTCCTGCGAGCTTGCTCAGCCGTCAAGGAGGCTGCTTCTCGCTGGAGGCCGGAGCTGGGCGCGAGAATCCTCGGGATCCACCTAGAGGGGCCTTTCCTCAACCCTAAGTGGAGGGGGGCGATGAACGAGGCCTTCTTCCGGAAGCCTTCTCTCGAGGAGCTCAGCGAGTACGTTAGAGCGTCGGGCGGGCTGGTCCGCCAGGTGACAGTCGCGCCCGAGCTCGAGGGAGCGCTCGACTTCATCAGGGAGGTTGCAGGCTGGGGTATCGCGGTGAGCCTCGGGCACAGCGATGCAACTTACGAGCAGGCAGTGGCAGCCGTGGAGGCTGGAGCCAGGAAGGCGAACCACATCTTTAATGGGATGCGGGGCTTCCACCACCGGGAGCCCGGTCTGGCCTTCGCCCTGCTGGAGAGGCCGGAGGTGTTTGTCGAGGCGATAGTGGATTTCGTGCACTTGCACCCGGCCACCGTGAGGCTAGTTGTCGACCGTGCCGGTTCAGGAAGAGTAGTGCTCGTGACCGATGCCGTGCAGGCTGCGGGGCTCCCGGACGGCGAGTACACGCTGGGAGGGCTCAGGATCGTCGTTAAAGGAGGTGTGTCGAAGCTTGCCGATAGGGACACTATCGCTGGGAGCACTCTGACGATGGACACAGCAGTGCGTAACTTGGTTAAGCTCGGGTACGGCTTGAGGGATGTGCTGACCATGGCTAGTCTAACGCCCGCTAGGAGCGTGCTAGCGGTCGGGAGGGACAGGGTCGGCGCTCTCGAGCCCGGCTTCAGAGCGGATTTCGTGCTTCTCGACGAGGAGCTGAGAGTCGAAAAAACTATCGTGAACGGCGAGGTTGTGTACGGAGCGTAGGTGAGCCCGGTGGGCGGGATATTCGCGGCGGTTTCGAGAACTGGAGGCAACGCGTTCCCCCCCGTTATCCGCGGCCTCGCGAGGCTGAGGCACCGAGGCTACGACAGCGCGGGTTTCGCCGCGCTCAGAGGCGGCTTCCTCGAAGTGTACAAGGATGTGGGAAGCCTCGAAGAAGTTGCGGAGAAGTTCAACCTGGAGTCTATCACGAGCCCTGTAGTGCTCGGCCACACCAGGTACGCTACTCACGGCAGACCCACCAGGGAGAATGCGCACCCGCACCTGGACTGCAGGTCCTCGGTAGCGGTGGTCGGCGACGGCTCGATCGGGGGCTACGAGAAGCTGAAGGACAGCCTGCTCATGAGGGGGCACAGGCTAGTTTCCCGCTGCGACTTCGAGCTGCCTGCTCACCTGCTGGAGGAGGAGCTCGAGAAAGGGGTCGCTGCCGCCGAAGCGCTATCTCGAGTGGCGGAGCAGCTTGAGGGGTTCTACGCGGTAGCAGCTCTCTTCAGGGACGAGGGTTGCATTGCAGCTACGAGCACGCACACGCCTCTCTACCTGGGCTTGTCGCGAGACTACTACCTGCTATCCTCTACGGAGGCTGCCCTGCTAGATCTCGCAGAGGAGGTAGTTGAGGTTCTTCCAGGAGAGGTTGTGAGAGTAGCGGCTGAAGGCTTCTCCATCTACACCCGCCAGCGCAGCCCAGTGAACAGGGAGGCGAGAACCCTCTCGGTCGACCCGAGGCTCGCGGATAGGGAGGGGTTCCCGCACCACATGCTGCGAGAGATATACGAGGTGCCCTACGCGCTTCTCAGGACCCTTTACACCATCCAGGCGAAGTACCTCCAGCTGTCCTCTCGCCTCATCACGGGTGCAGATAGGATCTACATTATCGCGAACGGGACCAGCCTCCACGCGGGGCTCGTTGCGGGCTACTACCTCTCCGAGCTCGCAGGCATAAGCCCTGTAGTAGTCAGCGCAGCCGAGTTCCCGCTCTACTACGTCGAGAACGTGGGCCCAGGTAGCCTCGTGATCGCGATATCCCAGTCTGGGGAGACGGGCGACGTGCTCAGCTCACTTTACGAGGCGAAGCTACGGGGAGCTACCATCCTCGGAGTAACGAACTACGTTGGTTCGAGGCTAGCCCGCCTCTCCAACGTTTACCTGCCTATAGGCGCGGGCCCCGAAATCGCGGTGCCAGCGACGAAAACTTTCACCTCCACGCTCCTCCTCCTCTACCTATCCTCCCTGCAGGCTGGCAGAGACTTGGGTAAAGTTTCCCAGGACGAGCACTCCCGGGCTGTAGCGGCAGTGAAAACCCTCGCGCAGAGTCTTGCGGCGGGGCTCCCCCAGCTCGACCGCCAGGCGACGCGGGCGGCTGCCCAGGTGGCGGCTTGCAGAGGCGGGTATGTGGTTTCGCGAGGAATCACCTACCCGCTCGCCCTTGAAGGAGCTCTAAAGCTCAAGGAGGCGGCGTACTTCCACGCTGAAGGGGTTGAGGCGGGCGAGTTCAAGCACGGCCCCTTCGTACTCGTCGAGAAAGGTTTCTTCGCTGGCTTCATCGTCCCCGTGGAGAAAGTAGCCGCCGAGGCAACCTACCCGCTCATCACCGCAGCAGCAGAGTCAGGAGCCACAGTGGTCACAGCAGGCTTTGAGGGAGACGAGAAGCTCGCCGAAGCAGGTGAAGCGGGCGCGGCAGTGCTCACCACGGTGAGGACCGAGCGGCACCTTGCACCGATCTCGCTCGCAGTCCCCCTGCAGCTCTTCGCGTACAGGCTCGGAGAAAAGCTGGGAAGACCCATCGACGCGCCAAGGTACTTGACGAAAGCGGTACTGAGGTGACTCCGCGCTGGAAACTACCAGGGAAGCTGCTCCTAAGCCTGCCCAGCTACCTGAAGCTCTTCAACCTGCCTAGTTATCTTTTCAATCACACTTCTCTGGAGGTGGTACATCTCGGCGAATATGGCAGCTGGGCCACGCATCGGCGCGTAGCCAGTCAGCGGATCTATTAGCTGAGCATTGGAAAGATCCCGTAAATTCTCCAGAAAGCTTTCCTTAACTATCCTAGAGGAGAAGACGCTTCCCACGCCCCCGATAATCATTCTCCTCTCCCGCTGCCCTATTTTCCTGTGCACAGCCTTAGCCATGAGCGCAAGCTCTCGTCCTCCCTCTTCAAGAATCGTGCGGGCTACAGGATCTCCTTGTTCAGCAGCTTCGCTGACAAGCTTCGCTATTTTCCCCAGCTCTCCCACATCTCGGGCAGCTATCGCGTATATCGCGTCAATAAGCAGGCGCGGCTCTTCTACACTGAAAAACCTGAGCACTTTCTCAGCTATGAGGGTGCGCTCTCCCCTCCCGTCTAGAGATTTGTAGCAGACGCTTAAAGCTCGCATAGCAATCCAGACTGAGCTACCTTCATCTCCCCCGAACCAGCCCCACCCTCCTGCTCTTGCCTCCTCTCCTGTAGAGTTCCTGCCAAAAGCTATCGAGCCTGTTCCCGCGATCACAGCTATTCCAGGATCCCCCAGCGTGACAGCGTAATAGGCAGTAACGAAGTCGGGAACGAGCACTAAGCGGCTCCTGAAAAGCCTATCCTCTCTAAGCCTTCGGGCGAAGTACTCCTTATCTCTCTCAGTATCGAGGTCGGGTAAGCCGAGGATGGCCCCCTCAAGGTCTTCTAGGCTAATACGGCTATTTCTCACAGCTCGCTGTAGTGAGGCGACAAGGTTCTCGTAAGCTTTCTCAAACCCTACTGTCGACCACCCCGTCGAACCACCGACGTGGTATCCGTGAATGTTCCCCTGCTCGTCCACAACCACACTCAGAGTCTTGGTTTTACCCCCTTCAACTAACAGCACGTACACTTCTTCTCCACCAGCATGTATTTAGCTGTTAAAGAGCCTTTTAAGAATACCAGGGTGAGGACATGGTTAAAGTATATGTGAAAAATGTCTCAAAGCTTTACGGCAAGAATTACGCGCTTAGAAGCGTGAATCTCCACGCTGATGACGGTGCGCTAGTTTGCGTTTTAGGCCCCAGCGGCTCCGGGAAGTCTACATTGCTGAAAATAGTCGCGGGGCTCCTGTACCCGGATGAAGGGGAAGTATACTTTGACGATGATAATGTTACTAACGTGCCTGTTTGGAAGAGAAATGTAGGTCTTGTATTCCAGAACATCGCTCTGTTTCCACACCTCTCTGTTTATGAGAACATAGCGTTTGGAGCTAAGCTCAGGAAGATGCCGAAAGCCGAGATAGATGCTAAAGTGAAGGAGTTACTTAAGCTCGTAAAGCTTGAAGGGTACGAGAGGAGAAAGCCTAGTGAGCTGAGCGGGGGTGAGGCTCAGCGCGTGGCAATTGCTAGAACTTTGATGACAAACCCGCGCGTGCTCTTATTCGACGAGCCTCTCGGCCATCTGGATGCTAAGCTTAGAGAAGAACTCAAGTTTGAAATACGGAGAATCGTCAAGGAGACCGGTAAAACTTCGCTATATGTGACCCATGATCAAAGTGAAGCCTTCGCGATAGCTGACTACATATACGTGATCAACAGAGGCGTGATAGAGCAGGGTGGGACGCCGCTTGAGTTATACGAGAAACCGGTCTCCCCCTTCATA
This sequence comes from Thermofilum sp., assembly GCA_038741495.1. Taxonomy (NCBI): domain Archaea; kingdom Thermoproteati; phylum Thermoproteota; class Thermoprotei; order Thermofilales; family Thermofilaceae; genus Thermofilum; species Thermofilum sp. The sequence goes on from JAVYKX010000003.1 coordinate 36,781, forward strand.
GCGGAGTTTATAGGCAGTATGAACTTCCTTCGAGGAGAAGTTTACGAAATCGATCCTGTAAGCCGTACGGCAAAAGTTTCCGCTGGCGGCTTAACTCTCTTCTCACCTGCTCGAGAAGATTTAAAGCCGGGTGACAGAGTGCTTCTCGGAGTTCGCCCGGACGATATAAAGATCGTTACGAGTGCTGAAGAGGATAAGCTTAAAGCGGAAGAACCTGCTGCAAATACTATCCCCGGCATGCTCTATAGGAAGATTTTCGTCGGTCAGTACCTCAGGCTCGAAGTTGACATTGGAGGTGAGCTAATGAAAGTGGATGCTTATGGAGATGCAAAGTATAATTACTCAAAGATAAACCCTGGAAGTAAAGTTTATCTAGTCTTCACGAAATCTATTCTTTTTAAGCTTTAGAAAATATGATTTCAAGGTCAAATGGGCTGAGGATAGCTTTTGGAACATCAATCTGGTAGCACCTATACCCTGGTGGAGCGTAGATACAGGTACTGAAAGCGAGTTCTTCACCGGCAGCTGAGGCTGAGACAACAGAGAGTTTCTCGGGTACAATCACGTAGATGTGCGGCTTATCGAGAAAACCAAGCGTTAGCTTCAGGATTTTTCTTCCTTCGAGAGTCTCCTTTATGCTAGCAGTCCCTGATATCGCGATGCTGCTCCCCTTAGCTGAGAGAGGGATTTCCGTCACATTAACGATGATGTAATCATCAGCTGGCTTCACAAGAATGACATCCTCAAGTTCTTTCTGGAAGTTCTGCGGGCCAAGCCCTCTGAGAGGCCACCAAACTCCTTGTCTGAGCGTTACGCTGCTCACGTAGAGTTGAAGATTAAGATAGTCCTGCAGAAGCATAAAACCCTCAAGCTTAGGAGCGAAGAAGGGTCTAGATGACAGCTTGTAGGGTATACCTACTTCCCAGATCCACACTCTGAGGCTGCCGTTCTCGCCCCTTACCTCTAGTATAGCACCGTTGCTGTATATGGTTGGTTGGCTTAATCCAATAACGGCGTAAAAAGGTACTTCGAGAAGCAACGTTTCTCCTCTGGAAACTAGCACCCTGCCGCTTGCCAGTCCTTGTACCTTTGTCTCTTTAACCGATACAATGAATTCCACTGCTTTCTCCGTGGAGCGCCTCTCTACAACTGTGAATAGCGAAGAGGGCTCTATGCGTACGCTGAACCCGCTTTCGCCCATTCCGATAATTTTCACAGTAAAGACGTCGCCGAGGTTAAGGTAGCTGGTGTTAGATAGGACCATAGCAGCTAGGATGCTTCCCGAAGAGTAACTCGAAGGAGGGTGGACTCTGTGGAGCGAGTAGAAGAGGATAGCCACTATTCCAAGTGCGAGAAACGCTGAAATCGCTATTGCAGTACGTATCTGCCTGTTCAAATAGCGAAACCCCCGCGGTACCTAGCCCCTATTGTCTTAAGATAGAGGAGCACGACGATGAAAGTAGTCAGCTGTAGTACGCTAGCTTCTGCGGCGACTCTTCCGAGTAAGCCCCACCACCGAATATCAGAGTAGAGCTTAACGGCTAGCAAGTCTATAGCACCTCCTGTGAGAAACAGAGGCAGGAGATAGTTGTTAATGCACCAGACAAAGGTGAGAACGAACCCGCTAAATATGCCCGGGCCTATAAGAGGGAGTGTCACTCTCAGTGTAGCCTGCAGTGGAGTGGCACCCAGGCTTTTAGCAACGTCTTCGTACACAGGATCAAGCGTTTTAAGTGAAGCAAAGAGCGGTAAGAGCATCATCGGGTAGCTTGTCGACGCGAGACCCAGAACCGTGCCTAGGTATGTGCCGAAAAGGCCATAATACTTAATGTAGACGCTAGAGAGACCTACACCAGCTACAACGTCCGGTGTAAACATTGGGGCAACTATCAGAGCTGCAACCAGCTTCTTGAACTTAAACTCGTACCTTGAGAGCACGTACGCTGCGGGAAATGCTATCAGGAAATCGAAGACCGATACTAGGAGCCCGACGGCGATGCTGTTTAACAGCGCTCTCCAGTAAGCTGGTGTTATCTCGTTGTAGAACTTTAACCCAACGAAGTATGTTCCCTCATATGTTCTGTAAGTAATTGACCTATAGAAGATGAAGATGAATGGCGCTAATATAGCAAAAAACACTATTATTACAAGATATATGTATTTGAGACTTGTAGTTAGCGCAGATGGCATATACATCACCCTGCCACTTTTGTGATTTCGAAAGTCGCGTATGTGCAAATGACCGTTATAATGGTGAGAATAACTGCCAACGTAGCGGCTACCCCATAGTTATGAACCTGAAGAGTAAGGTAAACAATGTTTACTGTGATAACGTTACTGGCCTCTACACCTCCAAGCAGAAGTGGAATTAGAAAGCCTCCCATGTTCCACCCAAAGCAAGCTAAAAAGCCAGCTATCGCACCGGGAGCTGACAAGGGAAGTACAACCTTCAGAAATGTCTTTAGAGGTGTAGCTCCTAGCGCGTATGCCGCCTCTTCTAACGCAGGGTCAACTTCGCTGAGCGCCGAAGAAACATAGAGAACCATGAAGGGCAGAGTGAATATCGAGAACCCAGCTATAACGGCGTAAGGAGTGTAGAGTATCTGCTTGTAGGAGATGCCGAAGAATGAGTAGAAGAAATCGAAGAGGCCGCCCGGGAGAAACATGTTCCACAACCCGTAAGAGACGTAGATGTCCCCAAAATAGGGAAATATCAAGGATGCTCTGAGAAGATTTTGAAACTTCACTTTACCGCGAACAAGGAAATATGCTAGGGGGTAACCTAGCGCGAGGTCAATAACAGCAGCTGCAAAAGGGTACAGCAAGGTATTCGTTACCGTGCTGGAGTAGCTTTCAAGAACCTTAACGTAGTTCTGTAGTCCTACGTAAACGGGTTTTCCAAGTATGAATGAATCCCCGCTGGTAAGGCTCATTATAGCTATGTTGATCAAGGGGATGAACCAGAAGAGAATTAGGTAAATCACGGTGGGTATCAGCAAAGCTGCGTAGATGGCTCCACGGCTTCTATCGCCGTTGTGCATGAGAAAAACCCTCCTTTTTACGTAATTAAAACTTGCGAGGTTTATCTAACCTCTTACGCCCGTGAGCTGCCGGTAGAGGCTAGACCACTCTTCAGTATGCTGTTCAATGTAGTCGTAGTCTGGAATAACGTACCACTGGAACATTTTGTCCAGAGGGTACGGGTACACGTTCGCATACATGGGTTTGATCCAGTCAGGCAGAAGATTGAAGTTGGTATCATTAAGTAGGTTTTGATGAAGCATTAGGAAGTCCTCCTTAGATTCCCTGTAGTGGGGGAAGTCTAAAGCGAACCAGAACTCAGGGCTCATCAGGAAGTTAATGAAGATTTGAGCGAGGACGGGGTGTTCGACTTTCCTTGGTATCCAGGCTATACCCGGCACAAAGACGCTCCCTTGCGGTTGTGCCACTCTAGCTACAGGATAGCCCTTAGCGGCTTCGACCGGCGCGAGGTACCACCACCAGGCTACTGCCCATGCTTCTCCTCTCTCTAAGAGCTCCATAATTTCAGCTTCAGAAACAGTGTATCTAAGGACGTTGGGGTGTATCTTCGCAGCCGCGAATTCGATTACTTCTTTCATTTCGCCTGGATTCTTGTAATCTTTACCTAAAGCTAGCGCAAGATTCACTAAAAAGTTGGCAAAGTGCACTGTACCGGGGGTTGGTAGAAGAACATGGCCCTTTAGCCTGGGATCGGCCAGATCTCTATAATCCTTTATCCATCCTGCTTTCTCAGTGTTAATAAGCATTCCAGCCGTATCTATTGCTTGGAAAATTACTCCATGAGGCTGGTACTGCATAAAGAATGGATTCACGTACCTGAGATTATTCATTAGCGGGTTACCGATGTATATTACCGGCTCAACAGCATTAGCTTTCAAAGCTCTAAAGAAGTACGGTGCCTCTATCGCTACTACATCGTATGGGGGAGCCTTGCCGGCCCCCAAAGCCATGAGGACAGAGGAAATTATCGCTTCAGGTTCCTGTGTTCCAACCCATGTAACTTCTATATCTACGCCGTATTGCTTCTTTACATACTGCTTAAAGGCAGGGACGTGGAAAGTCTCTACAAGACCGCCATACGTCCAATCGGCTATGACTACTTTTCCCTCTTTTCTTATCTCAGCGACTATTTCGCTGTGCGTCATCCACTTATCTAGGATAGGCACATAGTACACTCTCTCAGCAACAGGTGCTGTGGGCGCTGTCGGAGTAACTGGTGCAGGTGTTCTCAACCAGCCGTAAGTAGCTATAACGGCTAAAACTACCAGTAGGATAATCAATACAGTCTCTAGCCTTGTTATGGCTCTCATGCTATCCACAGGTTTAACAAAAACATATATTTTAACTTTGTTCCTGTTCTATTTATTTGACTATCGGATGAAGTTCTTATACCCAGTTCTGAGGGGCATGCTAATATACGCGAGGGTAAAAACAGGATTATGATGAGCTTCGCCATTACTAGAGATCCTGTGCTTAGCACTTCTCACTCGGGTGAGGTAGCCGAGAAGCGACCATGCCTCCTGGGGGTTTCACCTATATCTGTATATGTAGTCCACGCTGCTCTGAGGGCGGCAAAGGATAATAGCGCTCCCATCCTTTTTGTTGCTTCCCTGAATCAGGTCGATGTAGACGGCGGGTACACGGGCTGGACACCCGAATTATTTGTGAGCTACGTTTCTGAGGAGGCAGATAAGCTGGGTTTTCAAAAGGAGTGCGGCGTGGTTTTCGAGCTTGATCATGGTGGTCCTTGGCTGAAGGATGAGCATATTGTGAAGAACTACTCCTATATGGAAGCAGTAGATAGCTTTCTGAAATCATTAGAGGCTTTTATTCGTTCAGGCTTTACTCTCGTGCACATCGATGCAACGCTTGATCTCGAGAGACCTGGTGGTGTAGCTGAGCTGAGCACTGCAGCGGTGCGAACTGCTGAACTTATAGCTTACTCAGAGGAAATTGCTAGGGAGTGCGATGCTAAGCTAAGCTACGAGATAGGGAGTGATCGATGGGGGTACAAGTCGCCAGAGCAGCTTAGCGATTTCATTACTCGCGTATTTCTTGAATTGAAGAAAAGGGGTCTCAACCCAGGGAAGGTTGTTTTCGGAGTAGCCGATGTTGGGACGAAGGTCGAGCCCGGGAATAGGGTTGATCCATTTGTTGTAAAGGCTTTCTCGGAGGTTGTGCAGAGCCACGGTCTTCGTTTAAAAATTCACTCGGGTGATTTTCTCGAAAACCCTGAAGTGCTACCGCAGACTTCTGCGGGAGGTGTGAACATAGGCCCTATGTTTGCTCACACAATGTATTCTACAGTTAAGGAGGTGCTGCAGCGTCACCACGATGCAGTGGCTGCTGAGAGGCTGCTAAGGGAGCTTAACACTCTTATAGTTTCTGGAGATAAGTTAAAGAAGTATACAGCTGGAGAGGCTGAGGAGTATAAGCTTGGCATCGCCTCAAGGTATATCTGGTCTACAAGGAATGCTGAGACTCTTCTAAGTAGAGTATCTGATGAAACCGGAGTCGATGTGAGAAAACTTATCGTCGATAGGATATACGGGGAAATCTCTTCATATATTCAGAAGCTGGGTTTGCAGGGTCTGTTGACGCATATGGTAAATTTGAAGTGATAAAACTGTGGAGGGTGAAGAGGCTGGTAGAGGCATCTGTACTGCCTAGGCTAGACTCAAAGAGACCTTAAACAGTTTTCACGACTCTATCTATATGGCGAGGCTCGTCGGGGTTATAACCCAAGAGGAGCGCCCTTTCCACAGCGAAGTAGTACATCGCAATGGCATGCAGAAGGTATGCGAACTGGGAGTTCATCCATAGGGGTATCTCCAGGTCTGAGCCTTTTTCATCGGAGATGTAAAGAACATCAAAGCCGCGGTGACGTAGTTCGTCGACTAGCCTATGCAGGTAATCGACAGAAGGTGAGCTGGAAGCCGAAAGTACCACTAGCTGTAGGTCCTCGGCGTGCTCCCGCAATGCTAAGGGTCCGTGCCTGAACTCTAAGGCGTGGAGCGCTGTGGAGAAAGTGTAGGATACTTCGACCAGCTTAAGGCTTGCTTCAAGAGCTACAGCGTAGAGGCTCTCCGGAGCGAGAACCACGAAGTTTCTCTTACTGAGAGAGGTTTTAACTAGCTCTTGAATGTTCTCACGCTTGCTGGAGATCCTCTCAACCCCTTCTGAGAGCTTCATCAGCTCAGCTTTAACGTCCACAACGTGCGCTTTCTTCTCAGCGAGAAGAAGCGAGAAAATCAACCCTAGCAGCGAAAGCCCAATGAACGACTTTGTCATATAATGGCTTTTCTCAGCACAGACACTGAGCGCAACTGAGGCATCAGATTCTCTGTGTAGAGTGCTCCCCTCGGAGCACGTCAGCCCAATTGTGCTTAACCCCAAGCTGCGTGCCTGCCGCAGCGCTAGAACTACTTCTCTTGTCTCACCAGAGCGCGAGTAGAAAACTGCCGCTGGTGCTTGACCTAAGTCTTCACGAGTAGCTCTCGAGAGCAGGTAGATGAGCTCAGAGGCAGGTAGAGAGTAGCCTGAAACTCTGCTGAAGTGAAGAGGGTAGGCACCGAAGGATGCTGCGTAGTAGCTGCTCCCGCACCCTGTGTGCACTACTTTAGCTGGCTTAACGCTGTTTAGCGTACTCTGAAGTACTGCACTGATATCGCTGTACTTTTCCGCAAGAGTTCTAGCAACTAGGGCAGATTCCTGTATTTCAGCTAAGATTAGGAGCTTTTCCGGAGATTTACCTTTAAACATAAAAACACCTATTCAAACCAAAACTAGAGAGGTTTAATTATGTTTAAGTATTTCTCTACATGCTTTCTGTTTTTCTCGATACCTCCTGGAACATTTGCACTTATCCATATCTCCGGAGTCACTCCTCTATCGATGAGCTTCTCAATTGTTCTAATGTTAAGAAGCTGCAGGATGAACGAGTTAACGATTGTTGAAACCGGTGCAACCTTAATGTTGAGAGCGCTAACCTCGTAGATAGCATCACCCTCAGGAACCTTGTTATCAATGACCACGTCCGCTATCTCGTAGAGCTTCTTTCCGAGGGGGTTCTCGGGGGGTACTCGCCTCGAAAATTCGAGAGATGTGATCCCGATAACGTTTAAGCCTCTTTTCTTAGCACCTGCTGCCATCTCAACGGGCACTGCGTTCTTACCGGAGTTCGAGACTATAATTAGAGTGGAACCCGGCTTGGGAGCTACCGAGTTTAAGATCGTTTCAGCGTACCCAGAAACTCTCTCCAAAAACGTGCTTTTTATCGCTCCGTTAAGCGCCGATATGGAAATATCTAGGAGAGGATACACCCTGACTAATCCTCCTGCTCTGTAGAACATCTCTACAGCCATCATCATCGAGTGGCCTGTCCCAAAAATGTGGATAAAACAGTCTTTAGCAATACTATCAGCCATTAACTCTGCAGCTCTCTCGATATTTTCCTTTTCTTCAGCTGTAATCTTTTTAATAATTGTAATTACACTGTTTGCGTATCGCTCGTAGGCAGGTGGTAACGCTTCCATCACTATATGTGTTAGTTTAGGGAATATAAGCCTGCTGGGGGTCTTTGAGAAGGCCGGTACACTAGCAACTTCGACAGCCCAGTCGAATCATGTTGTCGTATATCCCATTTCTTTCAAGACCGGTAGTAGCTTAGATTTGAGCTCTTCCTTATCTATGAGGTTTCTCAAGAAGACTTTGCGGATAGGTTTATCTTTAAGAACTTTCTCAAAGTCCATGCTAGCAACTATTAAATCCGTGTCTGCACCGAGGCTCAAGCTGGAAATATTACTCGCGATAACTTCAGCCGGTATGCCCAGCTCCTTGAATATCTTCTCCAAGTTCATCTTTATAAGGAATACTGTACCCATACCCATTCCGCAGACAGCTACTACTTTAAGAGGCTTCATACCAGACCTTTCTCTGCTACAAGAACACTAAAACTTTACTCCTGCCGAGCACTCTAATACCGTGTTAAATAAAGCTCGACGAAAAGCATTTATAGTTAGAAAACGTAAGAAGAGCCGGCTATGATAGAAGCTTTAGCTAAAGCGTTACTGGATATTCTATCAACGCCCGCATTCACAATATCCCTTGTTGCACTAGTAGGTTTAATCGCCCTTCGAAAGAAGGCCTACGAAGTTATTACAGGCTTCCTTAGAACCTTCATTGCTTTGTTGATTGTAGTTGCCGGCGCGATTACGATTGTAAACGCTCTCTCCCCTCTCAACGGCCTCTTTGTAAGAGCTTTCGGCTTTCGAGGAGTTTACACTCTAGAGGAGGTAACCACAGCCTCCGCTATGGCTGCTGGCCTAGGCTTTGAGATCGGAGCGATTTTCGGCTTAGGCTTTATCCTGCACTTAATTCTGGTTCGCTTGCTAGCAGCCAGAACTCCCTTCAAGCACATCTACCTCACGGGGCACGTGATGTGGACCATGGCAGGTGCTATAGCGCTCGTTCTCTTCAACTACGGGTTAAGGGGGATGAGCGCGGCCACTCTCGGTGCAGTTCTCCTCGCAATATACCTGACCGTGGCACCAGCAATGGTTTGGCCCTTCGTCAGGAAGATTACTGACGGGCAGTGGAACATAGGTCACACCCAGGACTTCGGCCTTATGGTATTCGGCGGCTTGATCCCGCGCTTAATTAACAAGGTTACAGGAGGGAAGGCGGCGAAGATGGAGGCTGAAGGACTGAAGTTCCCCGAGGAGCTTGCCTTCCTGAAGCAGCCAGGCATAATTTCAGGCCTGATAATGCTATTCGTATTCCTTATTCCTACTCTCTACCTGGGTCCCGGAGTTATCGAGAAGGAGTTCAGCGGCGGTACAAACTACATTGTCTGGGCTATAATTCAGGCTTTAACCTTTGCCGCAGGTATCGAGGTGCTGCTCTTCGGTGTAAGGACGTTCCTGGGCGAGATAATCCCCGCATTCAAGGGAATAAGCGAGAGAGTGATTCCCGGAGCTATACCTGCGCTCGACGTGCCGACGGTGTACCCGCTCAGACCCATTGCGTTGATGCTAGGTGTAATTGTGCACGTAATTGTCGTGCCTTTCAGCACGATCCTACAGGCAGGCATGGGGCTGCCCATGGTGATTTTACCTAACGCGATCTACATGTTCTTCGTGGGAGCAACAACAGGAATTCTCGCTGACAAGGAAGGAGGAATTCCAGGAGTTATCGTAGGCAGTATCCTCTCCGCATTCTGGTATATGTTCCTTCCAATCTGGGCATACCCGTTCCTAGGTCTCGAGAAACTCGGCCTCACAGGCCTTAGCATGAGCGCGGACTGCGGAATCTGGGCTATAATCTACGGGCTAATACTCCGACCATTCTTCGGCAGGTAAAACCTTATTCTTTACCTATTCTTTTCCTATCCTTGCGCTATGCTAGAATTCTCTGCCTATAGACTTAATATTATCCTGTCTTCCTTACAAGGGTTATGGATAAAATAGGTTTTCCTAAAGCTTAGCTATTTTTGAGTGGTTATACTTCTAGCGAGCCTGCTGGCGTTCAGCTGTTTTCGGTCGATGTGACACGCGTAAGTATTAATGCCTAGCGACTAGAGTTCAGCATTGTTAGAGCCTGAAGCGCATAGGCCAGCTGAAGGTCCGGGGTATGCTAGCCGCTTGCCTTAGCGCTCAACGGCTTACTTCAGCAGGGCTCTCTTCAGCTCAGCGATGTCCCGCTGCACATCTACGAGAGTCTTACCCATCTCCACCATCATCTTCTGCACGTCTCCCAGCACCTGGTATACACCATCAATCCTCCTGTGCACGTCTCCCAGCACCTGGTATACACCATCAATTCTCTTGTTTAGTCTCTCATCCAGCTCGACAATCCTCATGTTCAACTTTTTATCCAATTCGTTGATTTGAGCATTTAGGGAGTCTGCAAGCATGTCGATCCGCTTGTTTGTGTCATCGATCCTCCTGTTTAGCCTCTCGTCCAGTTCTGCAATTCTCGCGTTCAGCCTTTCATCCAGCGCGGAGATTCTCGCGTTAAGAGAGTCCGTAAGTGTGTCAATTCTCTTATTTGTCTCATCAATTCTCTTGTTTGTTTCATCAATCCTTCTGCTGAGTTTCTCGTCAAGCTCAGCGATTCGAGCATTAAGGGAATCGGTGAGAATGTCGATTCTCTTGTTTACATCCCTGACGACGGCGATCGTGAGGATAGCCAGGTCTTCAGTCTTCAGCCTCTCTCCTCTCTCCACCTTCTCCAAAACAAGATCTAGAGCCTTATCAACCGCCACGGAAAGCAGCTCCTCAGCCACAAGCAGAAGACGAGCACGCATGTATAAAGCTTGCCGACTCCCGCGCCCCTCGTCCGGGAAAACGCTGCTCAAGCATCGTCTTCTCCAGTAAAACCTATCAGAGTTCTCCGCTCTGCGGAGGCTACAATCTAAGCTGATACCCGATTTTTTCGAGGACAATGCCTCGCACCCCTAGCAAGCGTTGGGATTCTGCTCTCGACCAGCCTGCGGGTCAATGTTTATCTCTTCTTTTTCGTGGAGGAGCGTGTGGACAGGGCGGAGGCCCTTAGGCTCGGTTACTCTCAAGTAGTCATCACTCCTAGCGAGCCTGCCGGGCACGTGCTCGCTGGCTACGTTCGGCGAAAAAGTAGATCGACAGGAGTTCACGACGATATAAAAGCAGGTGTTCTTACCCTTGAGGGCGGCGAAGCAGCAGCTCTAGTGACTCTAGACCTTCTGGGGGTTGACGAGAAGCTTTACAGCGAGCTTTACCGGCTCGCTGAGCGGATTCTCGGGAGAGCGCTCCTGATGGTTGCGGGATCACACACCCACTCTGCGCCGGCCTCAGCCTTCACCTCACCGCTCCTGACGTTCGGGGAGGAAGCTTTTAGAGAGGAATATTTCAGCGAGCTACTGGCGGCTGTGGAGCAGGGGCTGCTCCAGGCTACTGAGGCTAGCTCTCCCGCAAGCCTAGCAGTAGCTGAAGCGCCGGTGAAGGGGGTGGCTACGGACCGCGTCAATCCTAGCGGAAAGATCGACGATACCGCCACTTTGATCATCTTCAGGAAGCCTTCAGGAGAGCGCTGCGCCTTGCTGCACTTCGCTGTACACCCGACAGTGCTCGGCCCCGACAACCTCCTCATAAGCAGGGACCTGGTCGGGTATGCGGTGGACGAGATAGCCAGGCAGCTGGGTCTCGACACTTGCTTCTTTGCGAACGGGGCAGCCGCGAATGTTTCAACTCGCTTCACCAGGAGGGCTCAGAGCTTCGAGGAGGCGGAGAGGTTGGGGAAGCTGCTCGCAAGGCAGGTGGTTTCTGCCGCTGGGACTCTCTCCTGGGTGAGCTGCAGTAGCCTTCACGCCCGCTCTGCCGCGTGCGAGGTAAGGCTCGTCAACCCTCGGGAGAAGCTCGAAGAAGCTTTAAGCTCCAGAAGCATGGAGGGTGCTCACGGGAGGGTGTGGGAGTCCGTAGTTGAGGGGTTCGAGCTCCTCGAAAAACTGGCAGGTGCAGGCAATCTTCCTAGAGCTGGTGAAGCGAGGGTGGTTGGTCTCCGCCTGGGGGACAACCTGGATCTGGTGTTTCTGCCTTTCGAGATCCCCTCCGACTTCGCGCTGGAGCTGAAGCGCTCGCGAGGTCGCCGCAGGCTCGTCGTGTCGTACGCTAATGGATACTACGGCTACCTCGCCCCGAGAGGGGCCCAAGGCTATGAGTCGCTCTTCGAGCTTACCCGCCCGGAGGATAAGGAGAGGATTTTCGAGACTGTAAGAAAGCTTCTTGGATCAGACGCTGACCCAGGCGTCTGTAGCGCTTGACTTGTAAACAGCGTCGAGGAGCTGCTGGCTTCTCAGCCCTTCGCGGAGCGTTGGGTGGTAGTCCGGAGCGTGGCCGCTCAGGAACTCGAAGAATCTTTTCAGCAAGAGCATGTACGAGTAAACCCATCCCTCGAAGCTCTTCGGGAGGGGCCAGAGGAGGTCGGGGTACGCCTCCTCATACCCTCTCGATATTTTCTCCACCCTCCTCGTGCTCCGCTTGAACAGGTAAACTGCGTGCGGCTCAACCAAGGTGAACCTGACGCCGCCCGCATCCCCGTGAATCTCGACACGCATCTGCTCCTCGAAGCCAGGGGAGACTTTAGATGCTTCGATAAACCCTTTCGCCCTCCCAGCGTACTCGAAGACCGCGTAGCCTAAGTCCTCCACGTCAACCCTCCTGGTGGAGCCCGTCTGGGGGTCGAACCTTTCCTCGACCAGGGTGAAGACTTTCGCTAGCAGTCTGGCGATCTTCAAGCTTGTGAGGTGCTCCGCCAGGTCGAGCAGGTGGACTCCAAGGTCTGCGAAGACTCCACCTCCCGCGATCTCCCTGCTCATCCTCCACTCGAAAGGCGTGTCTCTGTACGCGTGCTTAGCGTGAGCTATCACGCCCCGGAACTCAAGCACCTCGCCAATCTCCCCGCTGCTTACCAGCTCCCGCACCGTAACCGCGGCAGGAGTGTAGCGAGAGACAAGGCATACAGTGCCGTGCCTGCCAGCCTTCTCCGCGGCGCGGAGTATACGCTCAGCACCTTCGAGGCTGACCGCGACAGGTTTCTCGAGGACGATGTCTGCGCCCTCCTCTAAAGCGCGCAGAGCGTAGTGCTCATGCGTGTTGTTAGGCGAAGCTATCAGCACGACATCGAGGTTTTTGAAGAATTCCTCCTCTCTGGTCGTCCACTCCTTGAAGCCGAACCTTCGGGCAAACTCCTCGGCTTTCGAGGGGGTTCTGCCCAGCACTTTGAGGAGCTCCAGCTCGGGGAGCGCTCTAGAGCTCGTCGAGAACTTCAGAGCGTTTACAGCCCATGCTTGCGCGGCAGCAGACCAGCCTGCGCCGACTAGTCCAACTTTCAAGCGCATTCCTTCCCGCCTAGAAGGTGAGCTTCCTCAGCTTTTCCTCCATGTCGACAGGCTTCGGAGGGAAGTCGGGGAGCTGCTGGTAGTACAGCTTGACTCCCATATCCAGAAGTTTGAGAAGGGCTTTATGCTCCTCCGCGTTTATGTCGAACGTTTTCTCGATCTTCACGCGCCCGGGCTTGAACCCCATCTGCCCCAGCAGCACAAAGCTCGGCTTAAGCCCCGAGCTCTCAACGAACTTCAGGACGTCGATGGGGTTCTCGAAGAGAGCTAGAATCCTATGCTGGTTTAAAGCATTCTTCACCTTGGCGGCTGCCTCCTCGATCTTAAGCACCTCGACGTGGATGCCGGGTGGGGCGAGCACAAGCTGCAGCTGCTTTAGAGCCGGGTTGCTGGCGATCTTATCGTTCACAACCCAGATGGAAGTAGCGTTGAACTTCTTCGTCCAAGCCGCAGTCACCTGACCGTGAATAAACCTGTCATCGATCCTTATGAAGAGGTTATCAGTAGCTCCCATGCATGCTACCCTCTCTAAACTGTTTTCTGTTCTACCCTCTATCTTCTTAAAAACCTTTGCAGGATGCCTTTCTCAGCCTTCTGAACACTCCTGTCGGGAAGCTCCGCGAGATCACTGCCCGCAAAAACCCTCACCCCCTCCCTCGCAGCTTGGCGCACTCTCTGGAGAAACTCTGGGAGGTTGTTTACTCCCTCATCGTTCATCAGCATCTCTAATAGCATAGGCATGTTAAGGCCCGTCACCACAGCTTTCACACGTGCTTCTTGAAGCAGCATGAGGGCTGCTCTCGAAGGCGTGCCGCCGAATAAGTCGGTAACGATTACCGTGTCGCCGTCAACAATCGAAGAAAGCTTGTCGTAGAAATTCTCGAGGCTCTCCCCCTCCTGGAGGTCGACGCAAGCTGCTTTCTGGTACACTGAAATGCCGAGTATCATCGCCGTAGCTTCCAGCATCGCGCACCCAAGCCTCCCGTGAGCTGCTAGCACGTACTTCAGGTGCCTCACCTCGCGTGCGAAGAAGCCATCCTCCTGTATGTATGTCTTACCCCTCTCACAGCTATCGAAAGCTCCAGAATGTTCTCCGGTAAAGCGACGCCCATCCGGTAACCGGAGTCGCCAATGTGGTGAACATCGCAGCCGCAAGCCTTAGAGGACAGGGCTATCTTCCTCACCGTGCTGGGCCTAGCCCCTTCCTGCGAGGTACCGATCGTACACATCACCACGCTATCGTACCTCTGAGCCAGCTTCACGACGCTTCTCACGGCTTCTGGAGTCGACCCGGGAACCGTGTAGGGAGCCGGGATCACCACGCCGTCAGCCCCCGAAGCAAGCACACGCTCAACGAGAGCCAGGTCGTACATCTCCTCACTCTTCAAACCACCCGAGTGCATCTTCCCACCGAAAACCAATGCCTTGTTCCCGACAACCCTTACCGCAAGCTCCACTCCAGCCGCTATCCGCTCCCACGTGACTCCCAGGCCAGGGTTTCCCGTAACTACGACAAGCCTTGAGCCCAGCTCGGTGACCGCTCGCAAAGCCTCGGGGGACAGCGTTCTACCCGGGGGGATGAGGCCCGGCTCCACGGGCTCCAAGTTGTTTCCGATAAACCTGCTCACGAACCTGGCGAGGTCTGAGATGCTCTTCACTTCTTCTGGCACCCCCTCGAACCTCGGGTTAAAAGCGTCGAGCATGTTGAGCAGCACTATGTCTGCGCCGAACGCCGCTGCAATCTCCACGTTAGATACCCCATCCACTAGTGGTGGCGCGGTCGCGACGACTTCAGCTGCGACGACTCTACCCTCTGAGCTCTGAATAGCTTTTTTGAAATCTGCCGCGGGGATGGTTGAAAGCTCTCTTCCCGTGAGGTCGAGCACTCTTTTCACCATGGCTTTCTGCAAAAATTTCACGAGGTTGCATTTTAACATGCTTAAGTAGTCTGAATGTATAAGCTATCACGAAAGGTTTTTATTTGAGTACCATGCGTAGAGGTTATGCCAGCAGCAATAGGACCCGTCGAAGTAGGGCTTCTGGGACTGCTGGCTTTCATCTTCGGCTTGGACTACATCTGGGTAACACCGCTGGGCATTTGGAGGCCTGTCGTCGCCGGAACCATCACGGGAATAATCTTAGGAGATCCCATCACCGGCCTAGTCGTCGGCTCCCTTCTCGAGTTCGTCTTCGCCGGGCTCTTTACGATCGGCGGCGGAACAGTGCCCGAAGCTGCTAGCGGAACTATAGCTGCGACAGTCCTAGCTATAACCATGGGCCTTAGGCCCGAAGCAGCCGTACCTCTAGCGATACCGATCGCAGTTCTCACTATGAACATAGAGATAATGGTCAGGTCTTTCGACGCTGTTTTCACCCACTGGGCTGACAGGGAGATCGAGAGAGGAAACTTCGGCGCAATACCCATGATCAACATACTGGGCGCTGTCCCCTGGGGTCTCAGCAGGGCCATACCGATATGGGGTTTCGTCGGTCTTCTGGCTGTCAACCCCGAGGCGGTTAAGGCTGCAATTGAAGCGATACAAGTGATTCACATCGGTCCCTTAGCGATAAGGTTCTG
The DNA here is from genome assembly GCA_038741495.1 of Thermofilum sp. Lineage (NCBI taxonomy): Archaea > Thermoproteati > Thermoproteota > Thermoprotei > Thermofilales > Thermofilaceae > Thermofilum > Thermofilum sp. Next base: position 52,275 of record JAVYKX010000003.1, read on the forward strand.
GGACGCTATGGCTGTAGCTGGAGCTGTCCTACCAGCGCTCGGTGCTGCGATCATGATGAAGATGATGCTATCTAGGAGAAACGTCATGTTCTTCGTCCTGGGCTTCGCGCTGGCAGCATACCTGAAGCTAAGCCTCGTGGCAATAGCCCTGATCGTCGGAGCCATCGTCGCTGCCATCTACTACTACGTGTTCAGGGATGTCCTCGAGGCTACGCCCGCGTCCTCTGGAGCTCCCCTCACCGGAAAAGCAACTACTAGGGACTTCCTGAGGTGGTTCGCTGTCTCGTGGTTCATCCAGTCCTCGTGGAACTACGAGAGGATGATGGGCACGGGCTTCGCTCACGGCATGCTCGAAATCGAGAAGAAGCTGAGGAAAGATCCCGAGGAGCTGAAGTCCTGGCTTAGGCTACACAACGAGTTCTACAACACGGAGCCTCACCTGCACAACGCGATTTACGGCATGGCGATCTCGCTAGAGGAGCAGGGCGCAGACCAGGACACTATAAGGGGCATTAAGACCGCTCTCATGGGACCGTTCGCGGGCCTCGGAGACTCGGTAATGTGGTTTACACTACTCCCGATTGCTTTCTTGCTCGGAGCCTCGCTAGGCGTGCAACGCAACCTCCTGGGCCCTGTCGTCGCGCTAGCGATATGGATTCCTGTCTCGTGGGCAGTAAAGTACTATACGCTCGTCTACGGGTACAAGTACGGGCTTTCCCTGGCTGAGATCCTCAGGGGTGAGTTCCTTAAGGTGGCTAGGGACGCCATCATGGCTTTCGCTATGGCGATTATAGGCGGCATAGCGGCTACTTACGTCCGCGCTACTACCCCAATTGTTCTCGCCGCCTACGCAGGCCAGCAGATCAAGCTTCAGCCCATCCTCGACCAGTTCATGCCCTCGCTGCTACCGCTGCTCTTCACCCTCTACGCTTACTGGCTCATCAAGAATAAGGGCTACAGCTACGGCAAGGCTGTCATCATACTATTCCTCACAGCCTTCATCCTGGCCCTGATAGGCGTGCTCGGATAGAGATTTTCCCTAAAGAGGCCTTTTTCTTTTAAATCTAGAGTTGGTCGGGCCTCTCCTCCCGAGAATCTGCTGCGTTTTTCTCTATCACGTAGCTTATAGCTTCGAGAACTCCTGCGGCCATGCTGCCGCTCGCCACGAAGTCGGCTATGCGCTTGAGGCTGGGGTGCGCGTTCCCGACAGCTACCCTCAAATCCGATACTTCGAAGAGGGGGATATCGGAGAGGCTATCCCCGATAGCGACCTTTAGAGAGGGCTCCCAGCCGCTCACCCTCAGTAGTCTCTCAACGCCTAGCTTCTTGCTGAGGCCGGGAGGTGCTGCGACGTACGTTCTTGAACCAACTTTCACGACATCTGCAGGGTAAGTCTTAGCGCTTTCAAGCAGCCGCCTCGCCTGTTCCAGCACAGTTTCGTCGAAGTAGTAGAGCACGCTGCCCACGTTGGCAGGAGGCAGCGCGCGCTTAAGCACCTCTACGAGGCTATCCCAGTAGTCTGGCTTGAACAGCACTAGCTCCCTAGAGAGCGGGAAGTAGATAGCCGATCCTAGCTCCAGAAGGAAAGCGTCGAAAACTCTCGGCCTGGGGATAAACTTCCTCATATCTCCGAGAGGCCTAGCTGTCGCTACAACCAGCCTAGCGCCACTACTCTCCTTAATGCTCCGCAGCTTCTCGAGAACCTCCGCATCGATACTCTCGTTCTCGGGCGCGAGAGTACCGTCATAGTCGATGAGAAACAAGACCCCAGGCACGCTCCCAGTGTTGCCAAAGAGCTATATATTTCTGGGCCTCGACCCCGCGTCAGCAGCCGTGACCCCCTCACGGGCCTGCTTCTCCTTCTCCACCAACCCCGATAGAGCCCTACCAGCCAGGCTTAAGCCGCACTTTCCGCTTCCCGCTGGGAGGGTCTTCAAGGAGCCCGCCGATCCCCGGAGCATCGCTGTGCGATGCTCTACTTGCATCTAGGGGAGGCTAGCGCTTCCCAAGGTACACGACTTCTACGCCGTAACGGGACAAGTGCTGCCTAGCTCCCTCGTGATCTCTATCGAACGTTAGGAGGAGCGTGTCCGGGCCAGCCGAGGTTGCGATCAGGAGATCAAGGTCGGGGATTTGCAAGCCCCTCAGCATGGCTTCAGCCTTCACGCGGGCGGCAACTTCAGCCGAAGAGCGAGACAAGGGGTAGACGCTAACCCAGCTTAAGAAACTCTCGAGCCACGCAAGCTCGGCAGTGCTCCCCGTCTTCAGGAAGTACAGGGAGGCTCCCAGGTACAGCTCGTAGACGGAGAGAACCGATACCCCGACGTCTGAAGCGCTGTCGGCAAGCTCTCTAAGCTTACTCTCCGCCGCCCCGCTCCCCCTCCTCAGCTCGAGGATGAATGACGTGTCAAGGAGCAGTTTCAACGAACCTCGCCTTGAAGCCTTCTCTAACCAGCTTAACTGCCTCCTCGAGCTCCGGGGGTGCGCTCCTGCGCGAGAGAGAAATAATCATCTCGACCCTGCTCTTGACGCTGGACCTTATTAGCTCGTCTATCACTTCAGTGAAGCTTCTATCTCCTTTCAGCGCGACAAGCTTGTAGTAGACCTCGTCGCTAATAGTGATCGTTTTCACGTACAGTGCATGATGCATGAGATTATTTAAAGCTTCGCGCCGCGCGATTCTCGGCAGAGTAACCGCGCGGAGCCTCTCCCGCAGAGGCTCGAGAGCCTGTTTTAAGCGAGGTGTTAATATTTGGCCAGGCGTAGGTACCCCGTGATTCTCGTAGCATTCGAGGGGATCGACGGCGCGGGGCTCACGACGCACGCCAGGCTGACCGAGAAGTTCCTTGAGAGCAGGGGCTTAAGGGTCGTCCTCACGAAGGAGCCGACCGACGGCCTCATCGGCGGCCTGATACGGGCCTGCCTGAGGGGCGAGTGGAAGGCAGACCCTATGACGCTCCAGCTGCTCTTTGCAGCTGACCGCTGCCACCACGTGAATACAGTGATCCTCCCGGCGCTGAGAGCCGGGAGGGCTGTGGTCACCGACCGCTACATTTTCTCCAGCCTTGCTTACGGCTCTCTCAACTTGGACTACGAGTGGTTGAAAACCGTGAACTCGAAGTTCCCGCTCCCCGACGTCACTTTCATTCTCGACATCGAGCCTGAGGTTGCAGTTGCGAGGATAAGGGAGGATAGATTCGCGGTCGAGCTGTTCGAGGAGATCGAGAAGCTAGAGCGCGTGCGCACAGCCTACTTCCGGATCTCGGAAGAGTTCCCCAACATTCACGTCATCAGGACTGACGACGAGCCGGAAGTGGTTCAGAGGAAGATTGAAGGTGTTCTCGAGAGCGTCCTCGAGGAGGCCACGAAGAGGGACCTCGAGGCTCGGAGCCTGTGAGGGAAAGGCGAGCAGCCGGCGCAGAGCCCTACCTCGAGGCTTCTACGCACCTCTTTTATCGCTGTTAACCTTGTAGAGAACGACGGTCTTGACTCCTTCGGGAACCGCCATCCTCCACCCCTCGCCGGCAGCCAGAATCGAGAGTACTCCGACCAGGTGAGCATTAGCGCTAGCCGCTATCTTCGCTAATGCTCTCAGAGTCCTGCCGCTGCGGAGGAGATCATCCACGATGAGAACCCTCTCCCCTCTTTTCAGCTGCTCGGCGGGAAGGTACAAGTGCGAAACGCTGGGAGGATCGCTGAGGATCACCTCAGCTTCAAAGTACTTTGCCGACGCGCTCTCCCTCTCCCTCCTCGCGACAGCGAGCTGAGCGGATAGCGCCCACGAGACAATAGTCGCGAGCGGGATCCCGTTCACCGCGGCTGTGAGCACGGTGTCCACCATGCCGGAGAACTCGAGGTACGCGGCCGAAGCTGCCAGCAAGAGGATATCCACGTCGTAGGCTAGCTGCCTCACGTTGACGACGCCCATCTCGTCCACCGAAACTCTCTGCTTCACAGCTTCGCTGGCCAGCCCCGACCTGTGAATAGCCTCCAGGATCTCCAATGCCCTGCCGGGGCTGGGTAGGTGCGACCCCGACGTGTAGCGGCTCAGGTCTACAGGGCTCACCGCGACGCCAGCCCTGGCTAAGCTCTCGGCAAGGGCCCCTCTCCTCAACCCCTTCCTGACGGCGCGGAGCGCCCCCTGGCAGAGCAGCTGCAAAACGAGGCTTTCCTGCCTTCTCAACGCCACATATCATGTAAAAGATACTATATTTTAAACTTTTCTTTTCAAAAAAGAGAAAGACTTATAAATTCTTGATACGGGAGCGGCACGTGACAAGGGCAATAAGTCCCAGGAAGAGAATCACCTGGGCGCACATAGTGACGTTCGTGCTGGCAACCGCTGTCTCCTACGTGCTAGCTGTTGTCTCCTCGATGATATTCCCCGTGCTAGGCGCGCCCGGCGTCTCCGCACTCTACGTTGCTGCAGCTATCTACGTCCCCCTGGGAGTCTGGATGGGCATGTGGGGTGCTCTAGCCGGCTACCTGAGCTGCTTCTTCCTTGGACTCTACCCCAGCGGCTACACTCTCATCCAGTCCTTCATCTGGTCCTGGGCAGACTTCATCGAAGCCCTAGTCCCAGCCGCCGCCTTCAGGCTCTTCAAAGTAGACCCTGACTTCACTGTGCGCAGGGGGTGGGCCGCCAAGCTGTTCCCGCCGCTTGTCGCGCTGGGGTCCGCGCTCCTGCTCCTCGGCGTAGTGGTGCAGGTTCTGTGGGGCGCGACCCTCGGCGAGCCCTTCGTCACGATCTACGTGTACTCGGTCTACCTAGGCCTCGCGCTCGCAGTGCTCGGCATCGTAATCGGCCTGCTGGTCGGCGACAGGAAGACTTGGGCGCTCCACATACTCTTCGGAGTGATCGGCGCTTCACTGTTCTCCGGCATATGGGGGGCTGGGACGCTCACGCTCTGGAACCTCCCGCCACCTCTTCCCGCGGAGCTCTTCTGGCCCGTCTTCACCGGGTGGGTGATCGGAGACCTCATCGTGCTCTCAGTGCTCTCGACAGCTCTTCTCGTAGCTTTGACTCCGGTCTTCAAGCGGACAGGCCTCTACGTTGAGCGGTGGTGGTCTTAGGAGAATGCCCACGCTGCTAGAGGAGCTGTCGGGGGTGAGGCTGGGGGCTAGCCCCTACATGAGCCTCCACAGCGTTACGAGGGTAACGGTTCCTTTTTTGCTCTCGTTATCGATCCTCTTCGTTAGGGATGTTCCCTCAGTCCTCCTCGTGCTGCTGGCATCTGCGCTCCTTCTCGCTGCTGCGCGGATCCCGCTAGGTGTCGTGCGTGTGTACCTGCTGCTCTTAACGAGCGTCACGATCTTCATCGCGATGGCTTTCATGCTCTTCACGAGGATCCCTGGGCAAGTCCTCTGGAAGGTCGAGATCCTCAAGGTGCAGGCGGAGAGAGGAGTGTGGGAGTGGGCCATCGTGGTTACTGACGCGTCGCTGGAGCGAACCGCGTTCTACGCTTTGAGGATAGTCTCCATGATCCTCACAGCAACGCTCTTCATCTCGACTGTGAGTGACGCTGACATACTCTGGGGCTTGAGGAGGCTGGGCTTGCCGGCCGGCTTCACAGTCGCCGCAGCGCTCTTCTTCCGGGGTGTAGGCTTCTTCTTCATGGACTTCGCGGTCGTGAAAGAAGCGATGGAGGCCAGGGGGGTCGACTTCAAGAGGACGAGCTTAGCCAAGAGGTTTATCCTCTACGTCAACGCGCTGATCCCGCTGCTCTCTCTCCTGATCACCAGAAGCTTCGAGATATCCAGCGCGCTCGAAACGAGAGGCATCACGCCCTCCACGAGGATGGTGCGGGGCTACCGGCTAGCCCCCATGAGGCGCAGAGACTACCTGGCCCTGGGCCTAGCGTTGGTGTTCGTCGCAGGGCTCGCGTGGTGGTCGGCATGCCGGCTGTAGAGGTTCGCGGTCTGAAGTGGAGGTACCGCGGGTCGAAGGACTACGTTCTCAGAGGCGTCGACTTCAAGGTCGAGAAGGGGAGCTTCACCGCGATCACCGGCCCGAGCGGCGCGGGAAAAACCACGCTTGTGCTTGCGTTGACAGGCGTCATCCCTCAGCGCTTACCCGGCAGCTTCGAGGGAGAGGTTAAGGTCCTCGGGATGTCCACCGCCGAGAGAGACGTGGCCGAGATAGCTAGAAAAGTTGGCGTCGTCTTCGAAGACCCTGAGATCCAGTTCGTGATGAGCAGCGTAGAGGACGAGCTCCTCCTCTCCCTCCAGACCCTCGACCTGGACCCCGAGGAGGCCAGGGAGAGAGTGCTCTGGGCCCTAGACCTCGTGGGGCTCGGAAAAGATTTCCTCAGCAGGCAGCCCCACCAGCTGTCTGGCGGCGAGAAGCAGAGAGTCGCTATCGCCGCGGCTGTAGCCAGGGAGCCGGAGCTCCTCATCCTCGACGAGCCCACCTCGGACCTGGACCCGGCGGGCAAGGAGGAGGTCGTGCAGGCTCTTGAGAGCGTGAGGGTGAGCCTGGACGCGACCGTGGTGATGGTGGAGCACGAGCCGGAGCTGATCGAGAAGTTCGCGGACTGGCTCCTCGTCCTCGATGAGGGGAGGGTCGCGATGGAGGGGACGCCGAGGGAAGTCTACTCTCGCTTAGAAGAGGCGAAGAAGCACGCAGCCTACCCTCCGGAGCACTACGAGCTCGCGGCTGCAGCAGGCCTCAAGCCACCCGCGAAGCGGGAGCTGTACGAGCTCGTCTCGCTCGGTTTCAGCCTTGACGGGGTCTGCGCGTTCCACGAGCCTAGGGGCGGCGGTGAAACCGTAGCGGAAGCGAGGAGCGTGCGCTTCTCGTACCCCGGCGGCACGGAAGCCCTGAAAGGGGTCAGCCTGAAGCTGAGGAGAGGCGAGCTAGTGGCCCTCATGGGGCCTAACGGCAGCGGGAAAACAACTCTCGCCAAGGTGTTCGCAGGCCTCCTTAAGCCCTCCTCGGGCGAGGTGATCGTCCAGGGTAAGCCCGTGAGTAGCTACTCCAGGCTTGAGCTCTCCTCGCTCGTCGGCTACGTGTACCAGAACCCCCAGCACCAGCTTTTCTGCCAGAGCGTGTTCGAGGAAGTCGCATTCGGGCTGAAGCTCAGGGGCGTGAAAGGCAGGGAGCTCGAGCGGAGAGTCTCCGAGGCGCTGAGCCTCTTCGGGCTCGAGGAGCTGCGGGACGAGCACCCCTTCTTCCTGAGCAAGGGCGAGAAGAGGAGGCTCGCGCTCGCGAGCGTCTACGTGCTCGAGCCCGTGCTCCTCATCGTCGACGAGCCGACGACCGGACAGGACCGCCGCTTCAGCGACCAGCTTCTGAATGCTCTCAGGGGCCTCGCAGAGTCGGGGAGAAGCGTCCTCGTCATCACCCACAGCGTGGAGCACGCGCTTAGGTTCGCGGACAGGCTCGTCGTGATGTCAGGGGGCAGGGTGGTTGCCGACGGCGCTCCAGCCGAGGTGCTAGCTGACGACGCGGTGGTCGGCGAGGCGAGGCTTCGGCGCCCGCTGAGAGTAGAGCTCTGCAAGAGGATTGCGAAGCGCGCGGCATGAATCTGATTCCTGAAACATCCTTTTAAATAGCTTCAAAGCACCTAACTTAGTTGTGAGCGTGGAGAGGCTCTCCACGGGTATCGAGGGGCTTGACAAGCTGCTAGCGGGGGGTGTGCCGCCGGGCTTCTTCGTAGCTCTAGTCGGCATGCCGGGGACCGGGAAGACTATCGCGTGCATCCACTTCGTGTGGGCTGGCTTGAAGAGAGGGGAGTCCGCGATATACGTGACAACGGAGGAGAGCAGGGAGAGTATCATCAGGCAAGCAGCCCAGTTTAAGATGGACTTCGAGAGAGCCATGGAGGAGAAGAAGCTCGTGATCATCGACGCCCTCATGCGCGGCGCGGGCGACGAGTGGAGCCTCAAGGACGTGACTGTGGAGGAGATGCTGAACAAGGTGATAGAGGCGAAGAAGCAGCTCGGCTACAGCTGCAGAAGGCTGGTAATCGACTCGATGAGCGCTTTCTGGCTGCGGGCTCCCGTGAGGGCGAGGGAGGAGAGCTACGTGGTGAAGAGGATTCTGAGCAAGTGGAACCTAACCATCTACGCTACTTCCCAGTACGCGATCACCACGGGAAGCGCGTTCGGCTGGGGAATCGAGCACGTTGCCGACGGCATCATCCACTTCATGAGAAGGCTCGTGAACGGCGTCCTCGTCAGGTACCTTATCGTGGAGAAGATGAGGCAGACCCCCCACGACTTGAGAGCCTGGGAGATACAGATAACCGACGGCGTGGGCCTGACTCTCGTTAGGCCGCTCGCGCGAAGAGCCGAGGACGAGGCGCTCCCAGAGCACGTGTCGAAGCGCATCAAAAGGTACGCAGAAGGGTAGGCTGCTGGCGCGGGGCCGAGGGCGCTTCGAATCCCGTGAGCACAAGCTTTTTCCCCTGGGCCCCGCGCAGAGGGCGGGTGCGGAGCACTTGCCCGCGATCCTCGTGAAGAACCTCTCGTTCACCTACGAGGGTAAGAGCGAGCCCGCGCTCCAGGAGGTGAACCTCTCCGTAGAGCCCGGCGAAGTGGTCCTGCTGGCGGGGAGGAGCGGCAGCGGTAAGTCGACGCTGCTCAAGTGCATTAACGGCTTAATTCCGCTCAGGTACGCAGGCAGGTACGCGGGGGAGGTTTGGGTCAACGGGATCCTAGTGCCTGAGAGCAGGCTCTCAGTTATCTCGAAGCACGTGGGTACGATAATGCAGGAGGTGAGCAAGCAGCTTGTGCTGCCGAACGTCCTGGACGATGTGGCTTTCGGCCTCTGCAACCAGTGCATTCCACCCGAGGAAGCCAAGGCGGGCGCGGAGAGAGCTCTCGCCAGGATGAGGGTGCTTCACCTCGCGGATAGAGACGTGAACGAGCTCAGCGGTGGCGAGAAGCAGAGGGTTGCTATCGCGGGTGTCCTGGCGATGAACCCGCCGATCATCCTCATGGACGAGCCGATGGCTAACCTGGACAGCGAAGGTGTTAACCTTGTTCAGCAGCTCATTAGGGAGTTCAAGAGCGAGGGCCGCACGGTGATCATAGCAGAGCACAGAGTGGAGGAAGCTTTGGAGGCTGGGGTAGACCGAATACTCGTGATGGAGCGCGGGAGGATAGTCAAGGAGGCGCGCGACCCTGCTGAGCTCGCAGATTTCGCCGGGAAACTCAAGCTGCCGGCATGGGTCGCGAAGACCGCGAGAGCGGGGCAGAGGCAGCGTAGCAGCACCAGCGAGCGAGTAGCTATCGAGTTCAGGGGTGTTCACTTCAGCTACGACGGCAAGCCGGTGCTGAAGGGTGTTGATGTGGCTCTGCGAGAGGGGGAGCGGGTGGCGCTGCTGGGGAACAACGGCGCGGGTAAGAGCACGATGGCTAAGCTAATGCTGGGGATTCTGAAGCCTACGAGAGGCGAGGTGCTCGTGTACGGGGTGGACACTAGGGATAGGGAAGTGTTCGATTTGGCCCCCATCGTAGGCTTAGTTTTCCAGGATCCTTTCAGCATGCTCTTCGCCAGGACTGTGAGGGAAGAGATCTCGTTCGGCCCTAAGAACGTTGGCGTGCCAGCGCAGCAGCTTCCCGGCAGGGTTCAGGAGGCAGCAGAGCACTGCAAAGTGAGCCACCTGCTCGACTACTCTCCTTTCGCGTCTAGCCACGGGGAGAAGAAGAGGATCTGCGTCGCATCGATTCTAGCGATGCACCCGAAGGTACTGATTCTGGACGAGCCGACCGCAGGCCAAGACTACGAGAGCTACACGTCGTTCATGGAGTTCGTCAACGAGCTGTACTTTAGCGGTATCGTCAGAACGCTAGTCATCATCACGCACGACACGGACTTGGCGATCGAGTACACTGACCGGACTATCGTGCTCTCGAACGGCAAGGTCATCGCGGACGGGCCCACCGCAGAGGTGCTAACAAACCGAGAAGTGCTCGAGCGGGGGAGGATACGGGAAACTAGCCTGGTGAGGTTTTGGAGGGAATCGCTGGAAGGTTCACGTCCTCGAGCACAGCGGAGCTAGCCGGCCTCGCGTAAAGCATATTAGCAGTTGCGAAGCTCGTACCGCGTGAGCGGCGGAGTCGCTGCTCGGAAACCGCTATTTTCAACAACATCTATCGTCGCAATGGGCATCGGCACAGCTCTCTACGCCGCTTTCAACGTGTTCTTCAACCTTCTGCAGCTGCCCGGGACGCAGCTAGTAGCGCTTCGGCCGAGCGTAGCGATACCGATGTTCTTCGGCTACGTCTTCGGCCCGGTAGTCGGCTTCGTCTCGGGCTTCCTGGGGAACGTGATCAGCGACGCGATCAGCTGGGGAGGATTCTGGTGGAACTGGGATGTTGGCAACGGGCTACTAGGCCTCATCCCCGGGCTTGCCGTGTACTTCGTGAAAGGTGAGAGCAAGTACTCCAAGCAAGGCCTCCTCATCTGCGCAGTGCTGGCTGTCGTCGCCTCGATCATCGGCATGGGCTTTGCAGCCTTCACTGACTACATTTTCGGCTACGGTATCTCCACGCTAGAGGAGGCTATCTACGCCCTGTTCCTGCCCGCAGCCGTAACCGATGCTGTCAACGGCGCTATCTTGACTCCTATGCTAGTCTCGGCCTACGCGTCCGCGGCTAGAGGCAGGGCTAGGAGAGCCTAGATGGCGTCCAGGGTCATCCGGTACGTCGAGGGCAGCAGCGTCGTTCACGCGCTGGATCCACGCGCTAAGCTAACCCTGGTTTTTTCCCTTATCTTGAGCGCGACGCTCGCTTACAGCGTCCCCCTAGTGTTGCCCTTGCTGCTCGCATCTCTAGCCTTCTACCTGGCGGCGAAGCTCCCCTGGAGCAAGGTGAAAGGCACCTGGAAAATCGTTGCAACGATAATCCTCTTTCTCTCGCTGCTCAACTACCTCTTCGTAGCCGTCCTATTCCACCCCCCCGAGGCTCCTAGCGCTGTAAGCTCCGAGATCTTTGTCCGGGTGTTCACCCCGATCCTGAAGCTCCTCACCGTAGCTTTAGCAGCGATCACGCTCGTCTACACTACTCCACCCAACCTATACGCTCCCGCCCTAGGTCAGATGGGCCTCAGCTATAAGGCAGCCTACGTGATCCAGCTCGGGTTGAGGTACTTCCCCGAGTACATTGAGGAGATGAGGAGGACTCTCGAAGCGCAGATGGCTCGGGGCTACAGGCCCCGGGGAGGTGGGAACTTTATCGCGAGGATACTGAACCTTGCCCCCCTCGTGGTTCCGGTCACGGTTTCCGCCTCTCTATCGATATACGATGTCGCCGACGCGATGGAGCTCCGAGGGTTCGGCGAGAGCGGCTGCCACACCTGGCTGAGGAAGCTGAAGATGAGCGCTCGCGATAAAGCCGTGGTCGCTGTTTCGCTCGCCCTGCTAGCAGCGTACGTCGCGCTCTACGTTGCCAGGCCCCTCTAGCTGCGGAGTGTTTTCCACACCGGTGCGAAGGGTACCCGCGGTCCTCTCACCAGCAGCCTTCCCGCAGCACCCGGGCCCCCTCCCTCTATCGTGAGGGTTTTAAGCCGGGCTTAGTTTGAGGGGGTATGCAGACTCGCTACATCTTCGTGACGGGGGGTGTTGTCAGCGGCCTCGGCAAGGGGGTTGTCGCAGCGTCCATAGGGAAGATCCTCCAGATGCGCGGCGTTAGAGTTGACATGATCAAGGCTGACCCCTACCTCAACGTGGATCCCGGGACTCTGAACCCTGTGGAGCACGGCGAGGTGTTTGTCTGCGAGGAAGTGTGGGAGTTCGAGCCCGCACCCGGCTACAAGTTCTCGATCGCGGAGATCGACCAGGACTTCGGGACCTACGAGCGCTTCCTCGACGTGAACATGCACCCCTCCAACAACATCACCTCGGGGCAAGTCTACCTCTCGGTGATCCTCAAGGAGAGGGTTGGCGGCTACCTGGGCAGAACGATCCAGGTGATCCCCCACATCACCGAGGAGATCAAGAGGAGGATCAGAGCCGTGGCTCAGAGGAGCAGGCCCGACGTTCTGATCGTGGAGATCGGGGGCACGGTGGGCGACATCGAGGCGATGCCTTTCCTCGAAGCGGTGAGGCAGTTCCGGCTGGAGGAGCCACCAGGGCACACGCTCCTGGTTCACGTGACGCTACTGCCCTACCTGCCTAGAGTGGGGCAGGTGAAGACGAAGCCGACTCAGCACAGCGTCAAGGAGCTGCAGAGCATGGGTCTCCAGCCGGACATCATCATAGGTAGAGCGGAGAGCCCGCTCCCGCGGGACGTGAGAGAGAAGATCGCGCTCTACTGCAGCGTCCCTCCCGAGGCGGTTTTCTCGGACCCCGACCTCGACACGGTCTACCAGCTACCCCTCGTGCTCGACGAGCAGGGGCTCGGCGACTACATAGCGAGAAAGCTGGGGCTCAGCGCCCAGCTGCAGCCAGAGAAGATGGAGGAGTGGAAGCGCATCGCGGACTCTTTCCTGAACGCTAGGGAGGAAGTTCTCGTGGCGATGCCAGGGAAGTACACGATGATCCAGGACAGCTACATCAGCATTAACGAGGCGCTTAACCACGCGGGCGCCTACCTGGGAGTTAGAGTCAAGAGGGTTTTCATCGAGGCGGAGGATCTGGAGAAGGAGTCTTCCAGCGTGCGCAGCCTCCTGGACTCCGCGGACGGTATACTTCTCACACCCGGCTTCGGCTCGAGGGGGGTGGAAGGCATGATCGAGGCGGCCAGGTACGCTCTAGAGTCCGGGAAGCCCTTCCTCGGGATCTGCTTCGGAGCCCAGCTCCTCTTCATCGCTTTCATGCGCTACGTAGTCGGCTTGGAGGAGGCTCACACGACCGAGGTGGATCCCGAGACGCCGCACCCCGTGGTGGACCTTCTACCCGAGCAGAAAGCAGTGGCGCTGAAGGGCGGCACCATGAGGCTCGGCGCCCACCCCGTTCTGCTAAAGCCCGGGACGAGGCTGCGCGAAGCGTACGGGGCCGAGCTCATCTACGAGAGGTTCCGGCACCGCTACCACATCAACCCGAGCTACATTCAGCTCGCCGAGAGCAAGGGGCTCGTAGTATCCTCGACGGACCCCACGGGGAGGATCGTGAACTCCATCGAGCTGAAAAACAGCGCCTGGATCGTCGGCGTCCAGTTCCACCCCGAGTACAAGAGCAGGCCGGGCAAGCCCTCACCCGTGTACCGCGAGTTCATCAGGCACGTACTGCTCTCGAAGAAGTCCCGCTCTTAAAAAGCCCTCCGGTAAGCAAGATATAGAGTTTTACACGCAGCGCTACCGATCCAGATGCGGTTTACTATTCCCGCCGCTCTAGCTAAAGTGAAACCCGGCGAGCTCCAGTACCCGCCCCCAGCAAGCGACCACGCCTCACTCGCTATTCTCGCCGCGCTGAAAGGCTACCCTGAGCTCGGTGCCGACAACCTCCTGAACCCTGCGGTTTCGCGCAGCTACTCCACTATCGTCGGGCAAGTCTGCAGGCAGGCGCACCTCGAGTTTCTGAAGGCCTCGGAGCTGGAGAGCGGCGAGCGGCTCGCCAGGAGAGTCTGGCTCTACAGCCTCCTCATCGAGGTCGCTATGAATACTGTAGGCCTCGAGGCGGACTGGGCGCGAGTGCCGGAGGCAGAAAGGGAGAAAGCCTTTGCAGCGCTGCTGGAAGAGCTCACAGCTCTCGAGCGCGAGGAGCTCTCCGAGGCGGGTAGGCTTGAGGCGGCTGAGGCCGCGGTGGCGCTGAAGCTGGAGGATATGCGGAAGGTGATGTCGAGCAACCCGAAGGTTAAGAGCATGCTCTCCTGGATTGCCGAGAGGGTGGAGCAGAGGCTGGACGAGCAGCACCCGGCTTCGAGCTTCGTGAGGGAGATGGCGAAGGAAATCTGGGCGAACGCGTACTACCGGATGTCCAAGCTGGGGCTCTGCAGGTTCGGCAACGACTACGCGCTGGGTCTCCGCTGGCTGCGGCACCTCGGCTTCGTCCAGGTCTCCACCAACCCCGTCCTGGCGGCCGAGGCCTACAAGGACGACCCCTCGCTCTGGGATAAGTTCCGCGACTACCTGCGCAGGAACCCTGCGCTCCTCGAGAAGGTGGACTCCGACCCGGATGCTCTCGCCATGGCAGCCACCCTGATAGCTCTGTGGCCCAACATGGAGGTTTTCCGGCCCGTCGCCTACCTCCTCGACTTCCAGGACGGGATGATCAGCTACCAGCTCAACCCCAACGTAGCTGACAGCGTCGAGGGGAGCCTGAGGGACGCGCTCCGCATCTACTCGCTGAGCGAGGAGTACTTCAGGAAGTACGACCAGTACATGCTCTGGGGCTGGCCGGCGCACATGGAGAGAGGCCGCCCCAACATTGTCTTCAAGGTGGCGGGCAGCAGCGAGGCATCGATCGAGATCACGAGGCGCCTCGAGAGCCTAGGCATAGGCACGAACAACACAGTCACCTTCTCCGTCTCCCAGGAGGTCCAGCTCATCCTCGCGAAGATCGAGGGGCGGGTCGAGGCAGTGAAGAGGGGTGTGAGGCTCACCAAGGTCTACGAGACTAACATGGGTGGCAGGCTTGAAGCCCACCTCCGCGAAGCGAAAGCAGCGGAGCTCATCAGGACAGCCCTCAAGCAGCTCGGAGGCAGCGCGGAGCCAGAGCTCGCGCAGCTCGCCGCGAAGCTAGGGGTTCCCGGCGCCGAGCCGGGGAAAGCCTGGAAAGCGCCCACCGGCTGGGGCTACGACATTGAGGCCAGGACTTTGGAGGAGAAAGTGGAGCTCGTCGCGAGCCAAGCTTACTTGAAGTCACTCTTGAACAACCACCTCGCCGAGTTCCTCGCGAAAGCGGGCGTCTGCGGCGCTAGCGTAGAGGAGGTTACGAAGTGCCTTGAGGCGCTCGAGAACGCTATAAGCCTCTCCGGGACGCTCGTGGCGCAGAGGGTTTGGTGGATTTTCTTCAGCCCGGAGAACTACAGCAAGTGGGTTTCGTACATTGTGAGGAAGTACGGGGTGACGCCGGAGCAAGCTGAGGAGGTTTTAAGCGGTATCGACGTGCTACCTGCTTCTAAGCGGAAGCCGGCGGACACCTACCTCACTCTAGCGAGAAGGAACATGACGAACACCGAGTTCCCCAACCACCAGCTCAACGTGCACAGAGAGTACGCTGAGGGCAGAGTTAGGCTCGAGGACTTCGCGGACGCTGTAAGCAGGGAGCACAGCCGCGACGCTGTGGACCTCCTCTCCACGATAGAGGACTTCAGGAAAGCTTACGAGCTCACTCCGGAGCTCGCCGCGATCCTAAAGGAGGCCGGTGTGAGCGGCGTCGAAGCGATGGGTACCGGTGGCCTGAGGCCGAGCGAGTGGGCGAGCTTCGGTCCGAGAGTCAAGACGATGCGCGGCTTCACCAACGCTTACAACGCATTCAGAGAGGCTTGCGTGAAAGTTGCTTTAGAGCTTAGAGCCGCACTGGCGAAGAGCTAGAGCCCGGCAAGCCCGGAGAGCGGCTGTCGAGAACCTTCAACTTCCCGGAAAGTTCCCCGGCGAGCCGCTGCAAAAAGACCGTTTTCCAGGCTGAGAGTGGTGTTAAGCGGCCTCGTCCTCGAAGTCGAAAGAGCCTTCACCGTAGCCTTTCACAGACATCTGGACTACGATCTTGTGCTTCCCTTTCTCGAAGCTGCCCGGAACGGTTATCGCGACCTCCGCCCCCAGGGGGACCTCCAGAGGCTTCTCGTCGGAGGGGAGCCAGTCGACCTCTACCCCGTTGACCACGACTTTCAGCCGGGACGGGTCTGCCTCGACACCGTCTACAGTGATCCTCACCGGCTTGTTTAGGGAAGCGGGGGCTAGGCTGTTCTTAAGCTTGAAGGTCAGCCCCTCGGGAGTCACAGCCATGCTGCCTTTCACGTAGAGCCTCCTCAAGAGGGCTTTCGGGATGTAGGCCATGCTTTACCGCTTTAAGCAAGCTGCAAAAGGAATATATCAGTTTCCCCGAGCGCCTGGGCAGCACTCGGCAAGGATATAAGGGCGGCTGAGCTTTCAACCAGGTGCCTCGAAACTTCCTGCTCACAGGGCACCGCGGAGCAGCCGCGCTAGAAGCTGAGAACACTCTGCCAAGCTTCTACAAAGCAGTCGAGTGCGGAGCGACAGCTGTCGAGCTCGACGTGTACCCTACCCGCGACGGGGTAGCAGTAGTCGTCCACGATGAGGATCTATCCAGGCTAACGGGGGTCAGCGCGCTGGTCACCCAGCTCACCTACGCGGAGGCTTCCAGGCTTAGAGTACTTGGGAGGGCTAGGATCCCCACGCTGAGAGAAGTCCTCGCGATGGCTAAGGGGAGGCTGAGCGTAGATATCGAGGTAAAGAAGCCGGGAGTGGAGCGCGAGGTTGTTGAAGCCGTGAGGGAGCTGGGTATGGCTCAAGACGTGCTCGTCACCTCGTTCATCCCCTCCACGCTGGAGGCCGTGAGGAAGCTGGACCCCAGCATCGAGGTCGGGGTCCTCCTCGAGGAGTGGGATGACGAGTACCTGGCGATAGCGGAGAGCGTAGGCGCTAGGGTCGTCCTCCCGCACTACTCGGCTATCACCGGCGAGCTGCTCCAGAAGCTGAGGGGTAGAGGGCTGAGCGCCATCACCTGGACTGTGAACGATGTAGAGCTCGCGAGAAAGCTCCTCGGGATGGGTGTGGAGGGCGTGATCACCGACAACCCTTGCGCTCTGCGGACAGCCGTAGGGCTCTAGCGCCCTCGCGGTCCGCGCCGGTGTCTACTCCCTTCAGCTGTTGCCGGCCTTGGAGCGCCCACTCCCCGGCTCCGAAAGCACTAGCGTTATTACCAGCTTCTGCCCTCTATCGTGCGAGACTGCTGTGAAGCTCAGCGTCTTCAGCTTCCCCGACCTCACCGTCTCCTACGGTATCCTTCAGTTCGACGCGGGCGAAGATCCCTCGAGTAAAGTCCACGAGCTGAGCGAAGAAGGGCTCAAACCGCTGATCGAGTCTTCCCTGAAAGCGAAAGTGACCGCGTTGAGCGTCGCCAAAGGGCTCCACGTCTACGGGGCCGTGAAGCTGAGCTTAACCTACCTTCGCGTCGAGCTAGAGGATGGCAGGGAGTACGCTTTCGAGATCTACGGGGACTCTGCGAGAAGCTACTCGAATACCGGTGCCGAGGACCACTACGAGGTTATCGTCACCCTGATGAGAGCGCTCGTCCCGGGGCTTAAGCTTCCCCGGCTCAGAGTCGTCGGAATATGATGAGAAGCTGGGAGAAGGCTCGAGCCGAATCTAGGAGCAAGCGCACCCGCTCTCCCCGCCGCTCGGCACCAGCAAGTTCTTCTCGAACAGCTTCTCCCAGCACTTCCTGCAAACCCATACGCCGCCCATCTCCTTATGAACTGCCCAGAGCAGGCTGTCGCACTCCCCACCGCAGATAGCGCACTTCATAGCCCTCGAGAAAATACGCGCGAAGCAGACTTAAACGTAGCGCTTCTCCAGCTTCTCGCAGGAGTACTGCGAGAGGGAAAAAAAGGACTTGTTTAAAGGGCGTGCTCAGGGAACATGAACGGCAGTAGCGTAGCCGTTGTTAAGCCATGTTCCGCGCCGGTGCTCATCTCCCTTCATCGGCTTAGGCCTTGGGGCCCGCCCCCGCGGCCTCCGCGAGGGACGACCGGGGCGGGCGTCATGGGGGTGGCCGCCTAAGGGCGGCCTGCTCGCGCCTTTCAGCGCCCCGTCGCCGGAGCGCCTCCCGGCTGCTCTCCCCCTCTTCGCGCGCGGCCCCCGGGAGCGCCCCCGGACGTTAAGCCCGCCCGGCAGGTGTCCCGGGAAGCGGGGCTCTGCGGCTCTGCTCTCGAGCACGGCGGTTGAGCTCTGCGGTTGCCCTCGCTGTGGCTGGGCTTGTTGCCGTATTTTCTCGCGAGTGCTTTGGGGTGGGCTTTGAGCCACTTTCTCGCCGTTCTCCGTCCACGGGCCGACCAAAGCCAGGGTCCAGTTAACTCCCCTGAGCACGCTTCCCACGTTAGGGTCCTTGAGCGCTATCGAGAGGGCTCTCCTGCTCAGTCAGCTAAAGCTGCGCACTCGAGCCGGAAGGCGGCTGGAGGGGCTTCGGCGGGAGAGGAGGGTTCAGAGCGATCACGAGCGCGGAGGCTGCGAAAAGCGCTAGGAGGAGTAGCGCAACCCTACCCTTACCCGCCACTATTCCAGAAATTAAGCTTCGCTCCGTACTTAAGTCTTGGCGCTCGCCTGCAGGCTAGGGTGTGCTCTCCAGGCTCGCTACGAAGGCGGCATAAGTGACTGCCAGCCAGCCGGGCGGCATGAGCCCTTCTGCTTTCAGCTTCTTCACAATCTTCCCGTTCTCCCTCCTGAGGAAGACGAGCGTAGGGGAGATGTGCACGTCGAACTCCTTGAAGAGCTCTTTCGCGTCCTCCGACGTGCACCTCTTCGCGAACCACTCGCACAGGACGATGACGAACCTCACCCGGCTCTCCGCCGCAGCTCTCTCGGTGAAGGGGAACCACGTTTCGTCGAACTTGCGGCAAGCACTGCAGCTGGTGTTATCGAAGTAGATCACGTAGGCGCCGTCGGCGAGGATGCTCTCCCTGCTGGCGCTGACCCACCTCCTAGCCTCGGGGGAGTACACGTAGATCCCGTGCGGCGAGCCACGCCCAACTCTGAGCTGCTCGCTCATCAGGCTGGGGGACTGCTGGGAGAAAAATAAACTGTTTTTAGACTCTGACCAGCTGGCTAAGCAGCGGCTGGTAAAACGCGTTCGCTACTGTCGCCTTCAGCGCGAAGTCAGCTGCAATCAGGGCTGCTGACCAAACCAGGAACCTAGCGGCCTCAGGCTCAACGACCACCCTCCTCCTCTCCCAGAGGAGCAGCGAGATCCTCGTCAAAGCGACGCCGAGCAAAACGTACCCCACCACCCTGAGGACAGCGTACACCTGCCAGGACAGCAACGCCACCTGGAGCAGCGCACCCGGCTTAGCCGCCAGGAGCAGGCAGCCCACGTAGTAGTTCATGTAGTTCAGGAGGATGCTTCCCATCAGCAGGCCGAGGAAGCCTGCGGAAGCGAAGGTCGCTGCGGAGAACAGCGCGATCTCGCGGAGCTTCGGAACCACGAAGAGCGCGGGATCCCCCTCGGGGCCCGCACCCGTGCGGATCCAAGCGAACATCTCCTCCCTGTACGCTTCGCCGTTGATCACGGCTTGCGCAGCGCGAAGCGTGCCCGAGTAGGTCGCGTTAACCATTAGGAGGGATTCCACCGCAGCCCAGAGGAGGACGAGGACAGCTGCGCGCCAGAGCACGCCCTTGCGCACGAGGTAGAGGTACGCGGGGTAGACTGCCGCTACCTGCAGGAGCGGCAAGGCGAGCGGGTGCGCGTGCTCAGCCAGCGGGAGGCCGAGGTAGAAGGCTACAGCGCCCGCGGCGAGAGTCGAGACCACGCATAAGAGAAACCCAGCGCAGTAGATACGCGGCGTCTCCACAGGACTCTACGGAATCGGAAGCTATTTTTCTTTTCGCGTAGAGCTTCGCGGGTGTTTTCGCTGTGTAGGCTGCTTGAGGTCTACCGCCATCCTGGATGCTCAGCGCGTGCTTGTAGAAGCGCGGAGCTTCGCGCGGCTTCCACCGGGAATGCGGGAGGTGGGCGCGCTCTAGGTAAGCTTTTTTACACTTAGCTTCTGCTCTACGCGAAATGCGCGCGGTTCAAGTTTCCAACCTCGTTAAGGACTTCGGCACTTTCAGAGCACTCAAAGGCGTTAGCTTCGAGGTTGAGGAAGGCGAGGTCTTCGGCTTAATAGGGCCGAACGGCGCTGGGAAGACCACCACGTTCCGCATCATTGTCGGCCTGCTCACCCCGACAGCAGGGGAGGTGAAGGTGCTGGGTAGGAAGCCGGGAGACCTGGAGCTGAAGAAAGTGGTGTCGTACCTTCCCGAGGACGCGGGGACGTACAAGAACATCACGGGGTACGAGCTCCTCAAGATAGTCGCGGAGCTCTACTTCGGGAAGAGCCGCGAGGCTGAAGAGGCTCTCGAGCTCGGCTTGAGGATCGCGGGGCTGGGCGGCAAGATTCACGAGAAAATGAAGAACTACAGCAAGGGGATGAAGAGGCGGGTTCAAATCGCCAGAGCGTTGATGGTGAAGCCTAAGGTGGCGGTTCTCGATGAGCCGACCGCGGGGCTGGACGTCATTCAGGCGAAAGAAGTGAGAGAAGTTGTCAAAAAGTACTCCGCTGAGCTCGGCACCACGGTGCTGGTATCCAGCCACAACATGCTTGAGGTAGAGGATCTCTGCGGGAGGGTTGCGATGATTCATGGGGGTGTGGTCGTGAAGGAAGGTTTCGTCAGCGACCTGCTCAAGGAGTACGGCGCGCGGAACCTCGAGGAGGTCTTCTTCCAGGTCGTGGGAGGTGGTGCTAGGTGATCAAGCCTCTCGTCGAGAAGGAGGTTAAAGACCTGCTGAGAGACCCGAGGATTATCGTGCCTTTCATCCTGGGTGCTCTACTCCTACCCCTGCTCGGCTTCGTCATCAGCATCTCTATGCGCGCAGCCGTTGAGCAGGCTGTTACAGGTACACAGGTTATAGGGCTTCTCGACCTTGACGGCACGCCCACCTCCGCAGAGCTCGCCGCCTGGCTGGAGCAGCGCGGCGTGAGCGTGGTGCGGCTTGCGGAAGGCTCGCTGGACAGCTTAGCGGAGGAAGCTGCGGGGAGGGGAGCGGAGGTCGTGGTCATCATACCTAGAGGTTTCGGGGAGGCGATTTCGCAGAGGAGGCCTGTTAACCTGACTTTCCTCAACGTGGTCGAAGAGCTCTCTCTCCTCGGAGTGTCTAAAGCTGTGGTTTCTGCGAGCCTAATCGAAGAGTACGTGTCCGCGGCTATGCTTCGCGGCACGGGAATCAGCCCTTCAGTCGTCAGGAACCCCGTAAGGGTGGCTCAGTACACGTTCCTTACGAGCAAGGGCGTGCAGCTCCCGGGAGATCCCGAGTCTCTCGTCGGTTTAAGCCTCTCGGTTATGCTCATACCTCTGATAGTCGTCATGCTCGCTCTCACGACGATGCAGATGTCTGCTACCTCGATGGCTGTCGAAAACGAGGAGAGAACCCTCGAGACGCTTCTCACCCTACCGGTACCCGCCACCCACATCTTACTAGCGAAGCTCCTCGCGATGTTTGTAGTAGCGCTGCTAGGCTCCGTGCTTCAGCTGGCGGGCATGGTAGCCTACTTCCTGCTCCTCATGTCTCAACTCGTCCAGATGTCGCCCGGGCAGCAGGCACCCGCAACCGGGGTCTCTGATCTCCTCGCTCCCGGCGCTTCAACATTCCTCGCGGCACCAGCTCAGCTCGTCAGCCCGCAGGGCCTCGGAGCCCTCGCGGTCAGCCTTCTTCTCTCGCTGTTCTTCTGCGCAGCCCTCGGCGTGGTAGTCGGAGCGCTCAGCAAGGATGTGCGTATCGCAAGTACGATGGTAAGTCCGCTCGCCACGCTCTTCATCGTCCCTATATTCCTGATAGTCTACATGAGCTCTAAAGCTATGAACCCGCTGCTGCGCGCAGCTCTCTACATCCTACCGTTCACTCAACCTGCAATACTCAGCAAGGAGATGATAGCCTACACGCTCCCGCCAGAGCTCCCAGTCTACCTGACCGCTTCCCTCGCACTCACGCTGCTTATGGTTTACCTAACTTCGCGCCTACTCTCCATAGAGACTCTCTCCAGGCTCCAGAGATCTATATCCACTATAGCACCCTCCCTTAAGCGTAAATAATCTATTTTTAATCGGCAGATGATATATAGATTTATATAATACAGAGGCTACCCTTACCTCTAGTTATTTTAAATTAACTTATAAAGTCAAGCAGTAAGCCTTATATGTGGTCATAGAGCTTGTAAAGCCCGACAGACTGTGTTCAGAAAAAGGCGTGGGCATATCGACAAGATGGTTGCACTGCTCCTCGCAGCCCTCTTCATAGTTGGCCTCGTGGCCGGGTACCTGGTTTCCTCGGTCACAGCGCCTCCAACAACTGGTGAGGTTGTCCCAAAGAGCGAGTACGACAAGCTTCTGAGAGAGCTGGAAGACCTTAGGAGGCAGATCGGAGCCGGAGCGGCGCCTGTCGAGATCGTTATCACCGCTTGGACTCAAGGGCCCGAGAGGGAGTCCATATACAGGCAGGCTAACCTGGAGGAGGCTGCGAGAAGGCTTACACAGATGTTCAAGGCTGTTGGGGTGCCTGCAACTGTTAGAGTGGAGGGTGAGTTCTCGACTGCGAGCTGGACTGACTACAGGAAGAAGCTGTACCTAGCTCTTGAGGGCGGCACTGGCCCCTGCATCTTCCTGACAGCTCACATAGACACGGCAACCCTGGCCGATAACGGCTGGATTATCCCCCTCGACGACTACATTAAGAAGTACTGGAACTGGACTTACTACGACGTTATCAGCGGATTGTGGAACTCTGTAACCTACAAGGGCAGGATCTGGGCTATCCCGCAGGACACCGAGGCCAGGCCAGTGTACTACAACAAGCTCCTCCTCAAAAAGCTCGGCTGGACCGACGAGATGATCAACGACCTGCCCAACAAGGTGCTCCGAGGCGAGTTCACTCTCTACGACATGCTGAGAGTCGCGAAAGAGGCTGTGGACAAGGGTGTCGTCGAGCCTGGCTACGGTATCTGGCACAGGCCTAACGCGGGCCCCGACTGGCCGATAGTCTACCTCGCTTTCGGCGGCGAGCTCTACGACCCAGGTACGGGCAAGCTCGTCGCGGACATGAAGGTCTGGAGAAAGTACTTCGAGTGGTTCTACGAGGCCTCGATGGCGAGAAGCAAGGTGATCAGCGACAAGCTGACCGCGCTGGACTGGAACAGGGACATCCACCCGACGATAGTCGCGGGCAAGGTCCTCTTCTGGATGGGAGGCACTTGGCACAAGGGCCAGTGGGTCTCCTCCTTCGGTCTCTCCGAGGAGAAATTCTGGGAGATGTTCGGCTTCATGCTCTACCCGCCGGGCGAGAAGGGAGGTAGGCCGGTCACTCTCTCCCAGCCTATGGCGTACTTTATCTCGAAGACTTGCAAGTACCCTGAGGTGGCTTTCCTCATACTCACGCTGGCGACTGACAGCTACCTGAACTCACTCCACGCGGTTCAGAGCGCTCACCTGGCGATCCTGTACAGCCAGCTCTCCGACCCGACGTACACGAAGGACAAGTTCCTCGCCGCGACCGGCTACATGGTCGAGTACGCGAAGTACCAGCCTCTCCACCCGAAGTGGGGTGAGTACCAGACTACGATCTTCGAAGTCGTTAAGGGTATAGAGACGGGAGCCTTCACACCAGATACAGCGCTCGCGACGTTCAGAGACCTGCTCAGGTCGAGGCTGGGAGATGCCGTCATAATAAGAGAGTGACATTCTCAAAAGGTATTTTCTTTACCTTGAGAGGTGGTAGCTGTGGGGTTGTCCCGTGAAGCTTCCAAGAAAATACTAATGCTCGCTATGCTTCTCCCAGCTGTAGCTGTGATTATTCTCTTCCTAGCGGTGCCGGCAGCTTTGACGCTTCTCATCTCGCTGACAGAGCTTGACTACAGGTTCCAGTGGATATGGTGCGGGCTGGAGAACTACGCGAGGCTCTTCAGCAGCCCGGTGCTGCAGCTCATCGTGAAGGCGACCGCGATATACGTCGCCGGTACTCTCGCCTTTAACACGCTCATGGGGCTCGCTATCGCGCTGATCTCGACCCACGTTCACGACGCTCTCGGCACGTTCGTGAGGGCGGTCTGGCTGCTCCCGAGGGTTCTCCCGAGCGTGATCTGGGCTCTCCTGATGATGTGGATATTCTCGCCCCTCGAGCACGGCTTCCTGAACTCCCTCATCGTCAGAGCGGGAGGGAGCCCTGTTCCTTGGACATTCCTCTACTACTGGCCTTTCCTTTTCATCGTGAACGGTTTCATAGGCTCTAGCCTTTCGGGAATCATCTTCAGCTCTGCGATCAAGTCGATCCCCCAGGACTACATAATCGCGGCGAAATTGGACGGTGCCTCCGGCTTCACCATAGTGCGGAGGATTATCCTCCCGATGATCAAGTGGCATATAGCGTTCTTCGTAGCCTACAACACTCTCTCCCTCCTCGCATCCTTCGAGTACATAATGCTCACGCTAAACGGCGGGCCGGGCTTCTACTCGACAGAGGTTATGATCCTCCACGCTTACCACCTGGCTTTCGGCCAGTACATGGTCGCTATGGACTTCGGCTACGCCGCAACCATCGTGACTATTCTCCTCGTGGTAGGCCTAGCGCTCTCCGTGATCTACTGGAGAGTTTTCCGGCTCAGGAGGCTGATGATCGAGCCGAAGCTGGAGTGAGGTGGTCGGGATGCTGAAGATCGGGAAAATCCTGCTGTACGCTGCGGCTGTGGTTCTCGCGCTGCTTCCGGTAGTTCCAGTAGCCTTGCTCTTCCTCCTCGCTTTCAGCGAGCACCCCGTCTTCATCGAGGGCTTCACTCTGAAGAACTTCGAGTTCCTCAAGACGGGCGTCCTGTTCCCCGAGCACCCTGTCTACAGTAAGCTCTACCCCAACGTGTACACCGTCATGGTCAACACGTTTCTCCTAGCGCTGGGCAACATGCTTCTCGTAGTCCTCGTCGCATCGATGGCAGCGTACGTGATCTCGAGGTACAGCTTCAAGGGGAGGAGCGCCCTGCTGGGAGCTTTCCTCGTAATTCACGGCGTGCCCGCCTCCGTCCTTCTCATCGCTCTCTACTACATGCTCAGGGCGATGGGCTTGCTCAACACTCTAGCGGGCGTGATCCTGGTTAAGATGTCCGTGGACCTGCCCCTCGGCGTCTGGGTCCTGAAGGGCTTCTACGACGGGATCCCGTGGGACACGGAGATCGCGGCCCTAGTCGACGGGACGAGCAGGTTCGGAGCCTTCTTCAGGGTTATGCTCCCGCTAGTCAGCCCGGGCCTCTTCGCAGTCGGCCTCTTCTCGTTCCTCAGCGGGTGGGGCGAGTACGTCTTCGTCTACACGTTCATCCAGTCCTCTACCAACTGGACTTTCTCGCTCTTGATCCAGAGCTTGTTCGGCGAAATGGGTGGCATTAACTTGGCTCTTGTCGCCGCGCTCAGCATCGTCTACCTGATCCCGGTGCTCGTGATATTCCTCGTCGGTGAAAAGTACTTAGTTAGGGTCACCATTGGTGGTGTGAAGGGGTGAGAGCATGGTTACTGTAAGGCTGGAGAACGTTTCGAAAATCTTTAGAGGCGGGGTCGAAGCCGTAAGGGACCTGAACCTCGAGGTAAAGGACGGCGAGTTCATGGTCTTGCTGGGACCCAGCGGCTGCGGCAAAACTACCACGCTGCTGATGATTGCCGGCGTCTACAAGCCCAGCAAGGGCTACATCTACTTCGACGATAAGATCGTGAACGACTTGGAGCCTAAAGACAGGAACATCGGAATGGTCTTCCAGAGCTACGCTCTCTACCCCCACATGACTGTGTACGAGAACATCGCGTTCCCCCTGAGGCTGAAGAAGCTCCCCAAGGAGGAGATCGACAGGAGGGTTAGGGAGGCAGCGTCGATGCTACACATCGAGAACCTCCTCGACCGCAGGCCGAGCCAGCTGAGCGGTGGGCAGCAGCAGAGAGTAGCGCTTGCTAGAGCGATCGTCAAGCGGCCCAGCCTCTTCCTGATGGATGAGCCACTCAGCAACCTCGACGCGAAGATCAGGGTGGAGGTCAGGGCTGAGCTGAAGAGGCTGCAGAGAGAGCTCGGCATCACCACGATCTACGTCACCCACGACCAGGCGGAAGCCATGAGCCTCGCTGACCGCATAGCGGTGATGAACGAAGGCAGGCTCCAGCAAGTCGGCACGCCAGACGAGCTCTACTACAAGCCCGCCAACACCTTCGTAGCAGGCTTCATCGGAGCCCCAGCCGCCAACCTGATCGACGCGGACGTGGTTGAGACGGGTAAGGGGCTCGAGCTGAGCATGCTCGGCGCGAGGTTCCCGCTTCCCGACGACATCGCTTCAGTAATCCGGGGTGCCACCAGGGTGATTTTCATGGCGAGACCCGAGGACATCAAGATCTCTCCAGGGAGAGGGTTCTTCGTGTATTCTGCTGAGTGGCTCGGGAGAGAGACTTTCGCGCACATACAGGCGCCCGACGGCACACTCCTCCGAGTCACCCTGCCGCCAGGCCAGCACGTCTCCGTGGGCGAAGAAGTCTCTATCAGCTTCGACTACAAGAGAGTGCACTTCTACAGGCCCAACGGGGAGCTAATACTCTGAAGATCTCGGGTTGGTTTTTTCCCTCCCTTGACTCGAGGTCCCGGGCTTCTTAGGGGAAGAAGGGTCTCGTGGCTCTGTGCCCCGATGAGGCGTAGAGCCACGACTTACCGCGCACGCTCTTCCAAAAGTGCAGCCGGTAGTGCTCGACCTTCTCAGAGATAAGCTCGCCCAGGGGTAGGCGGACTCCAGCCAGCCTCACTACGCTGTACAGCGCTGCTCGCTGCTTAGCGTCTAGCCGCGCGAAGACGAGGCTACCCCCTCTGTCTACCAGCGCGAACGCGAAGCCGGGGAGCCCCCTCAGAGCCCTCGCAGCAGCGTGAGCCCTCCAGCCCTCCAAGTAGAAGACTTGGAGCGGCTCCTCGGGATCCAGCGGGAAGGCCCTCACCCCGACCACGTGGGGGAGGATGTGGCGGCGCCAGTGGTACGCAGCAGCCTGGCGCGACACTTCCGGCAGCCCTCCCCCAGCGGCGAGAGCTCTCCGGTAAGCTTCGCTCAGCCTCAGGAAAGGCGTGTTCAGCTTGTAGCTAAGCAGAGCGAGGTCGATAGCGTCGGGCGCTCTAGCAGCAGGGGTAACCTCGGCTGGCAGAGCCAGCAGGTCTGGGGAAGCAGGGTTGAGGGGGCCGCCGCCCGCGAGAGAGCTGGGGGACCAGTAGAGGAGCTCGAGCCCCCTCAAGGCGATTCCTCCCCCCGCATCCTGCTTGAACTTCTCCACGTACCCCGCAGGGACCAGTCCCACGAAGATACTCATGCTCTCAACCCCGCCTGCAGCTACCTTGAGCGTGGTGAAGGGGGGAGGGCTCGCCTCCGCTCTCGCCAGCACAGCGAAGGGCAGCAAGCCCAGCTTCTCAAAGCGGAGCAGGAGCCGGAGAGAGAACATTCCCGAGAGCTCGCGCAGCTTCCGCAGAGCAGTAGCGTAGGGGAGCTCTGACTCTGTCGCCAGCCTCCTGATCGTCAAGCTCCTCTCCAGCGCGATGAGCACCCTTACGTGCTCGCCGCTAAGACCCAGCCAGTCCACCGACCGCGCGCTCATTCACACCCCTCATAGGCTTTTCGCCCGCAGCTCGAGCCTCGCGCCCGCGCCGCCTCTCCCTGCAGCTCCGGATCCGCGGCCCGCCTCCCCGGTGCCTGTCCCGAAGGCCTCTAGGAGGTTCCGAGGCGCGTCAAGTAGTCTTCAACACCGCTCCTAACCATCGAGACCGCGATGACGGCCAGCAGGAGGAGCAGCACTCTGGAGAGAACGAGCACCGTGTTCCTGCCGACCTTCTCCAGGAGTTTTCCGCTTCCCACGAGTATAGCGTAGGCTGCGAGAGTGTTCAGGAATATCGAGGCGAGAGTGGGGGTGAGGCCGTACGCGAGCCGCAGGTACATTACCACGTAGATGCTGCCGGGGCCTGCGAGCAGCGGCGTCGCCATGGGGACAATCGAGATGTCCTCGCTCCTCAGCTGCTCCGCCTCTATCCTCCCCAGGATCCCCTGAAGCGCGATCAGGAACAGGAGCAGCCCACCGGCGACCTTGAAGTCCGCGAACGTCACGCCGTAGTACTCTAGGAACTCGTAACCCGCTAGCACGAAGGCGACAAGCAGCGCTGAAGCGACCGCGACGGACTTGGCGAAAACCCTGCGCCTCTCAGCCTTGCTGAGGTGGCCTGTCAAGGAGTAGAATATCGGGATGTTTCCAACCGAGTCGAGCACGATGAACAGCATGAGGAACGACTCCCAGAGCTCCCTCACGCGCACCCCCCTGCTCCCCGCATATAAGACTTTTTCCGCGCCGCCGGCCGCTAGCGCCAAGCGAGGCTGCGGGAGGAGAGCCGCTATAAACTCTCAGCACTCTAGAAAAGATTTTAACTAGCTTTCCGGAAAAGAGGCTTGAAAAAGGAAGCATGATAGCGTCAAGATTCGATGTCGGTGAAGCTGCTTCTCGAAGCTTCGAGTTCATGTCCAAGCTTCTAAAGGATGCTGGAAACCTGATCCTACTCATAGTCCTCAACATCATCCCAATAGTGAACTTCATCGTGTTAGGCTACTTCGCCCGAGTCGTCAGGCTGGATCTCGACGAGCCCCCCAAGCTCACCAGCTACGCGGACCTGTTCGTCGAGGGGCTGAAGCTCTTCCTAGCCTTTCTCCTTTACGCTTTCATCCCGCTGATCCTCATCGCTGTAGGGTACGCGGTGAGCTGGCCGCTTGCTGTGATACACCCCTGGTTCTGGCTGTACAGCCCCCTTGTCCTGCTCGGCTTCTTGCTGCTGCTGGCTTTCCTGTTCGTCGGGCTCTCCGCTCTGGCGATCTACATGAGGACGGGAGACTTCTCGAAAGTCTTCGCCTTCCAGGAAGCGTGGAGCCTCATCCAGCACGTCGGAATCGAGAACTACCTCATCTTCTTCATCCTCCTAGCGGTCTTCAACCTCGCTGCAGGGTTCGTCGGGAGCATCATACCCCTTGTGGGAACTGCGATCGTCGGCGTCTTCGCGATGGCTTTCACCTTCAAAGCTCTCTCGCTTTTCGTGAACACAAAGTACCCTATTCCGCCACCGCCACCCTAGCCTGAGCAGCCGCTTTTAAAAGAAAAATCTCTTTTAAAGCGTGCTCAACCCTGCTTAGAGCTCTTCTGCTCCTCCTTCTTTCCCTTCTTCTTGCCGCCGGTTTTCCTAGCTTGGCAGGGCACGATCAGAACCGAGGAGTTCGAAGTTAAATACCTATCTTTCGGAAACCTCCGCGAAGAGGCTGGGAAACCTCCCGCGAGCTTTCCCGGAAAACTCTCCAGGCGGTTCAAGAGCAGAGGATGAGGAGCTTTCATTAGAAGATGAACACGATCCTGGAGCCGAGCACAGCCGCAGCAGCGACGAGGAAGAGGACGAAGAACCAGGGCGCCATGGCGATAGCGTACACTTTAAGCTCCGAGTGCCCCTTATAGGACGAGTAGAGCACTACCGTCAAGCTCGCGAGCAGCATGTAGAGGAAGAGGTGGAACGAGAGCTTCGCGGCGAACACCGGCGCGAAAGGGGCTAGGTAGGCCACCATGAACCCGTCGATGAAAGCTAGAGTTAGGGAAAGACCCAGCTCCACCAGCTCCTCCCGGCTCGGTCTACCGCGCCAAACCCTCAGCAGGGCAGCGGACATCGCGGCCAGCGAGCCAGCTAGCACAGGAATCAGCATACGTTAAAAGTTGAACGCTGAGCTTTTTAGTCTTTTAGTTCAGAAAACCGGAGCCCTGTGCTCTCTTCCTCGGCGAAGCTGTCAGCGCTGAATGATAGACTTTATAGGGGTGGCTGCTCTCTCTCTGACGTGCGCTACTGGCACGCTGCCGCTGTGGCTTCCTTTGCTCTGCTCCTTCTTCTCCTCCTCGCCCAGCGGGAGCCGGCGGTGTCGCAACCATACCTCGTGGTGGTGAGCCCGGCTGCCAAGCTCTTATCGGTGGAGGGGAACGGGTCAACCTACCTCTTCGAGGTCGAAGTCCCGCCTCTGTCGCTTCTCTCCCGAGAAAAGATCGCCTGCGTTTACGAGGCCGCTGTGGTGCGCGTCGAGAGCTCAGCCGGTGAGGCGCTCCTAGAGGGTAACTGCATCTTCCTCACCGTCCAGAACCCGGGCTTAGCCCCCCTCACCGTGAAGCTCGAAGTCGTCTCCCAGCAGGAGAGCTCGAGCGCCGAGCCGCCGGTAGCGGTGATCGCCGCGGCCGCGGCGGTCGCTGCAGCATCCTACTTGACACTGACGGAGAGTGGGCGCGAGAAGCTTTTCGCCGCTCTCTCCGTGCCCGCCGCCTACTACGTGACCAGGTACGAGGATGTGAAGCGCAGCGCGAAGCGTGTCAAGATCCTCGAGTACCTGCGCGCGAACCCAGGGGCCACTATGCGCCGCATCTCGAGAGAAGCGGGCATCAGCCTCGGCGAAGTCCAGTGGCACCTCAGCATTCTCGAGAGGCTCGGCCTGGTGCAGAGCGTGAAGATCGGGAAGTACAGCTGCTACTTCCTCACGGGCACACCTGTCGAGACCTGGCTCTCCAGCTTCGTCGAGAGGGAGCTAGGCGCCAAGATCGACGCTAGAGAGCTCGAGAAGCTGAAACCAGGGATCGAACCCCTCCTTTCGAGGAGGTCCATACCCCTCGGTGAGCTGCTGAACCTGCTGAAAGCCGGAGAGCCGAGCCGCTAGCAGCCGAGCATCCCGGCTCCACCCACCCTGCTTCCAGTTTGCCTGCCGAACGATTTGATCGAGTACTTCCAGCGCCCGGCACCGCCCGCAGCTCTCGGTGCTCAGCTGCAGTGACCAGGTGCCGCTGGCTCGAAGGCGCGAAGCCGGGAGGAGCCGTCCAAGGGCTGCGCGAGCCTGGAGTTCTTAGCGAGCGCCCGTGAAGCTCCACGGCTTCCCTCGAGCTCTCCACCCGGGCTCTAGGCTGCAGGCCCGGCTGCTCTCAGTTTTTTGAACTAAAACTTTAATAAGAGGGTTACCCCGGCTCCTTCTCAGTGAGAAAAATGAACAGAAATGGAAGGAAACTGAGCGGCGCCGTCCTCCTGCTGGCCATAGCCTTGGCGTCCTTCGCTGCCGCAGCCATCACGATCACCAACATCACCGAGTGGAAAGTCATGGCCAAGCACCCGCCGATCGTCAAGGTCGCTGGAGCAGACGCTCAGACCAACTACGTCGACGTCACCACCTACACGGCTGATGACGGGACGAACCGCACCGTGATCACGATCGTCGGCTTCACGGGCGACCCCACCTACTACTCTGATCCTTTGAGGATCTGCAACAAAGATAACGTGGCTTACACCGTTAAGCTAAGGTACATGGGTACTACTGACACTGGTAACTGGCAATACGTTAAGTACCTAAAATTCTGGCTCGGCAGCAATGGTCCATCTCTGGAAGTGAAACAGGGTACGCAAATCGAAACTGAGAGCGGTGAAATCTCGCTTGACGGCGACAGCTGCGTTGCCGTACCCGTGGAAGTGCTCGTCACACCGGACGCTCCCACCGACGAAGTCCTCATAACCGTGGAGATCGACGTAGTCTCCACTAGGTCGTAGACTGTTCTCTTCTAACCTCGACACGTTTTTCTCAAGGTTTTTCCCGCACCAGGTGAGGGTACTTGTTCCGCTTAAGAAGGCCGAGAAAGTGGCTGATCGGCGCCTTGGCTACCACCTTAGCAGCTTTTCTCGCGCTCCTCCTGCTCTACCCCCTCGGCCTGCAAGCGCTGATCCTTGGGGGGTTGAGGGACCTTGAGGTGTCTCCCCCGCAGCTCACCCTCTACTTGTCGAACCGCACGGTTTTCTGCTACGAGAAGGTGCTGGAGGTCAAGAACCTCGGCGGCTCCGGCTTAGCGTACGAGCTTGCTTTCAGCCTGGAGGGGTCTCCGGAGTTTTTCAGCTTAGCTCTCGGGGACGAGCTTCTCCTCACCTACCGGCAAGGTAACGTTACGCAGCGAGCGCTCAAGCTGGAGCCGGGCTCTTCAGCCAGCTTGACAGTCTGCGCGAAGGCTCCCTCGCCCGGCAGCTTCATGCTGAGGGTTTTCGACCCGAGGTTCAGGGAGGCGACGGAGACCCTTATCACGTTTAGAGCGGTTGAAACGGACTGGTGGAGGAAGGAGTTCTCGAGGAGGTTGAGCCTGCTCTACACAGCCTCGGAGGAGGGTATCGCGCTGTTCGAGGTGACAGGCTTGGGGGAGGTGTATGTGAACGGGAGGCTTGCCGGCAGGGTGCACGAGCTGAGGGGTGTGGACGCTGGCAGGCTCGCGGTCGTTTACGTGAGGGGTGGGGTGAGCTACCTGCTGCCCTTCCAGGTGGAAGCGTGGGAGCGGCGCGGAGACATGGTGGTCGAGCCGAGGGGGTTGAGGAGCGGCGCTATCGGCCCCTACGATCGACTCGTCTTCGCAGCCCACGTTTCGAACGAGACCAGGGTCGATATCTACGTTGGCGGCAGGCTTGAGGAAGCTTTCCCGCCCGCAGGGCAGTTAGAGGTGGAGCGGGGCTTTATCAGCGTTGAAGGGCTGCTAGTCAGGCTCGACAGCTGCGGGTTCGCGGCGCCGGGGCTCTACGTGAACCTCTCCGGTAGAATCGCGTTCCCGTACCAGGTCCGGCTGGAGTACTACAGCGACTGGGGTGACTGGAGGCCTGTAGCGGTGGGGCCCGTGCGCGCTATCGCGGCGTTCAACACGAGCGGTCTCTCAGGCTATGCGGTGGAGGCTTTCCTCATGGTTTGGGGGTTGAAGCTGAACGTGACGCAGCTCGAGGTCTGGCCGAGGACGATCAGGCGGGGCATCGTGCTGGACTGGGCTGCACCCCTCATCGAGGCGGAGAACGCGACCGTGGAGTTGGTCTGCGGTACTGCATGCAACTCTCTGCCTTTAAGACTGGAGCCTTGGGGTGTGAAGCTCTGCGAGGACTACTGGCAGCCTGGCGACCACCGGTTCGGCTACTTCACCCTCCTCTTCAAGTGGAGTGAGCTGGGCAGCGTTAAGAGCGTGAGGAGCAGGCTGTCCAGCTTCCCGGGTGGCTAGCGTGAGGAGGCTTCTGCTGGTCTTGGCTCTGGCCCTCGCGGCCTCTGCGTGGGCAGCGGTCACGATCATGAACGTTACCGAGTGGAGGATCGTGGCTATGGAGAGCCCCCTCGTTAAGCTGGGGAACTCCTCTATCTCTCCTGTCTCGGCTTCAGGCTGGTACGTGTACAACGGGTTGAACGTGACGCGCTACAGCTTCTGCTTCATCCCCGGCTGGGAGGAGAGGTACGATGTCGGCGCGCTAAGCCGGAGGATTCCCGTTTTGTCGGCGAGCTTGTGCCGCGAGGAGCAGGTGGGCGAGGCGAGCTATAGGATCTACCTCGGCGGCCAGCTCCAGG
Organism: Thermofilum sp.; assembly: GCA_038741495.1. Classification (NCBI taxonomy): domain Archaea; kingdom Thermoproteati; phylum Thermoproteota; class Thermoprotei; order Thermofilales; family Thermofilaceae; genus Thermofilum; species Thermofilum sp. The sequence continues at coordinate 85,311 of JAVYKX010000003.1, forward strand.
TATCCGAGACGCAGGTTTGCGGCCCGCCTGTCCAGCTGCCAGCCGCTCTCTCCTGGTGGACCACTGCTTCGAGCGGGTACTGGGTGCTCGCCACGGCCCGCTTCACAGTCGATAGCGTGAATGTGAAGCAGTACGTCAACTTCACCGCGAAGCCGATGACTCTGCTGAGCAGCGCGAGCTACAGCTGTACTCCATACACGAGGAGCGACGACTTCTCAGGGGCCTGCGTGCCCGTCCAGTACACGTTTGCCGAAAGCATACCCAACAACAGGACGTACGTGACTCCAGGCGGAAGCGTTGGTATCGATCCTTACTCGGGGAATCCGAGCCCGAGTTTATACACTGAGTCGAAAAACGGCTACGCTTCCTTCTTCATTGACTACTCCTCTCGGCCGTTCAGCGCCAGCACTGGATTCAGCTTCCAGTACTTCTTCCGAGCATCGCTTCAAGATACCGACTACTTGCAGGTGCACTTCTTCATCGACCTTAACGGTGACGGTAGACCTGACGTTGAAGTAATCTACTGGTGGTCGGGCGGCGGCACAAACCCGTACTCGATGGCCCCCGTTATCTACGGGCAGAGCCTACCCCGGGAGACCCGCCTCATCCCTGGTTTTCAGAATAAAGCTAACGTGTGGTGGACAATCACGATCAGCCAGGTGTACGCTACAGGCTACGTCGTAGGTTTAGCTTTCACTGCGTACTCCAGCCCTGGTGCCGCGAAAATTTGGTGGGATAACGTCAGCTTCACGAGGTGCGCACCCCCCTCCTACTTGGGTGCGTACGTTAGAGGGGGTGAGCACACGCTGGTCTACGTGGATCCGGTGCGCAGTCCCTCGTCACCGCCGAGCGTGGCGACGGAGGTTGACGCTTACGGCGGAACGGGCAACCCCGCCCAGGACTACGGAGTCGCGGCCGCAGTCTACGATGTGGCAAGCTGGGGTGCTGTTCCTGCGGCAGGCTTCTCCTTCACGGTGCAGGGCCTCTACCTTAGGAACGCGACGGATGCGAGGAACAACGCAGCTTACGTTTCGGTCGGCGTTGACTCCGACGGCGATGGGTTCGCGGACGTGGAGTACATCTTCTACCGGTACGATACGGCGGACGCCGCTGGCGTCATCGTCTCGGTGCACGTCAACCGGGGCGGGGTTGTCTGCACGGTGGGAAGCGATGGGTCGTGCACACCTGCAAGCCCCTCCTTCAAGGTGTACAACCTCGGCTCCATGACCTCGGGAGGGGTGTACACGTGGAGCGGGAGCATTCCCTCAAGCCAGCAGGGAGTGGTGCTGACCGTCGCTTTCGCCGCTGCCGATGCCAGCTACAGTGCCTCCTGCACGAGCAACGACTTCTGGGTGTGGTGGGATGATTTCTCCGCCACATACTACGTTTGCACGCCGTTCCCGGAGGGTTGGAGCGTGAGCGGCGACACGTACTACCGGAGCCTTGTGCCCGGCGCAACTGTGTACGCTGGCAACCTCTCGGGTGATGGGGGTTTCTACTTCTTCGATGGAGGCTTAAACCCTGTTTTCGGCGTGAGGAGGAGCGGGACTGCGTACTACGCTAGGTGCGGGGGGAGTGAGGTTCTGCTGGGCAGCTACCCGGGCGCCTACTGGGCTGACTTGAGGCTGCTGAGCGGAGCTTGGGAGGTGATCCTGCGCGACAGCTTCGGTGGTATGCTCGCGCGGTACTCGTGCGCACCCCTCACTGCTCCGAGCTACGTCGGCTTCAAGGGGGTCCGGAGCTTCGAGTTCAGAGCTTGGGGCTGCAGCGGGTAGCCCGCCTCAGCTTTACACGCTAACCGAGCTCGGCGATGCTAGGCTTCTCCGCCTCGAAGTCTCTGGAGAGGTCCTCCAGCGAGTACAGGTGCACGTTCTCCTCGGGCTGGAACGTGAAGCCGGCTCTGCTGTAGAGCACGTAGACCTCTCTTCTCTCCCCCTTCCTCCAGGCGAACTCCTCGGCCTTCTTCTCCAGCTTGTAGAGTTCGCGCTTATCGAGGGGTGTTTTCGACCACTTCGCTTCCCCGAAGTAGGCTGTCGAGCTTCTCTCGTCTAAGGCGACGAGGTCGATCTCCACGTCTCTCATCCACCACCTCCCGATCCGGGTGAAGCTCACCAGGCCCCTCCTCGCCAGCAGGGTGAAGTGCTGGTGCGCCACTTCTTCGAAGGCTTGCGCTGCCAGCTGGTCGAGGAGCTGGGGTAGCTGCTGGGAGACGCGGTCGTGGAGGCCTAGCTCCAGTAGGACCCTGCTGGGGTAGACTGCTTTGAACCAGAAGCGGGTGAAGTGGTCTCGGAGGTGGTAGCGGGCCCTGCCCCTCCTGCCCCCCTCGAGGAGCGGGTACCTCCTCTCGATGAGGTTTAGATCCTCCTCGAGCACTTTCAGGTACTTCGGGAGCTCCACCACCTTCAACCCCGCTCTGTCGGCGATCTCACCGAACTGGGTCGCCCCCTCTGCGACTGCCCGGAGGATCTCCGCGTACCTGGAGGGGTTGCGCAGCTCTAGCTTGAGCAGGATGAGCGGCTCCTCCCTTAAGGGTGCTCCCGGCTTGAGCACGAGCTCCTCAACGTTCTCCAGCAGAGCTCGGTTTGGGGAGAGGCGGGACAGGTAGCCCGGTACTCCGCCGAAGACGGCGTAGCTCCTCACTTTGTCCTCCTCGCTGTAGCTCGGGAGGAAGGCTCTCACGGCCGAGTAGCTCAGCTCACCCAGCTTCACCACTCTCGTCGCTCTGCCGAAGATGGGTGAGGAGGGCGAGGAAGCGACCCTCTCAGCGACCCCCACCGCTGAGCCCGAGAGCACGAGGAGCACGTTGCTCCTCGAGAGCTTCGCGTCCCAGGCGTGCTGCAGCTCCGTCAAGCCGCCGGCCTTCAGAAGCCGCTGGAACTCGTCGATGACGATGAGCCGGACGTTCAGGGAGGCTAGCACCTCGTAGAGACTCCTGAAGCTCTCCAGCTTCGGGGGGTAGGGTAGCACCGCTTGCGCCGATAGCTGCTCGGCGAGATCCCTCAACACCAGGTCTCTCTCCTCGTGGTTGACGCACAGGTAGACCCCGCCTTTCTGCTTGAGGAAGAGCGAGAGGAGGAATGTCTTCCCTATCCTCCGCCTCCCGTAGATCAACACCAGCTCGCTCCGGCCGCTCGAGTAGGCTTCTTCCAGCACTCGCAGCTCATCCTCCCTATCGATGAACAGCATACTATGAGGTATAATACTCCAGAGTATAAAACTCTAGCTCATAAGAGCTAGAACTGTTCGCCTCGGGCCTGCTTCGACCGCGGCTAAACCATCACTCGCGGGGACCACCCGCGAGGCTTCATCGCCTACGTGGATCGGCTTCCGAAGCCGGGGCAAGACAGTCTTCGAGGTGCAGCCGGGTGGGAGGAGGCTAGCTAAGCGTTGGCAGCAGCCCGGTTGGGGCTCAAAGCCGTGGGCTCTCGCTTGGGGCGACCACCGGGGGGAGCGGCGGAGCTGCTGGAGGTGGCGAAGAGGGGTGTGCTTCAGCTTCCCTGATCGACTCCGGCGAGCCTATCCTTCAGCTCTCTGAGCAGGCGAACCTGCTCTAGCTCAGCTCCCAGCGTCTCGCGCAGCCTTGATTCGATCACATCCCTTAAGGCCCTCGGCCTCCGGACGCCGTACAAGCACTTCCCGGGGTCTCTGCTGACCTCTTTCAGCGTCCTCGCGTAGGCTACACCAACAGGGATCCTACCGGCTCCGGCTCCTACGGCGCGCGTGTAGTACTCTGCTCCCCACTCCGCCGAGCTCACCACGATAATCGTCCCGTAGTCGAAGATCCTGCCCAGCAGGCTCTGCTCCAAGATGATCCGGCCGATCGAGGTGTAGGGGATTGTCTGCTCCTGCCTCCTCCACACGCCAGACTTTATCGACACACCCGCCTCCGAAACCTCGTAGCTGATCGACCTCCTCCTCACCTCAACCGCCGCGAGCGTGGCGAGGCTCGCCGTGAGAGCGCCGACCGGGTACTGCTCCAGGAACCTTTCAGCGAGCGCGCCCACCGCGCTACCCTCGGCGAGCACCAGCGCGAGTGGTATGAGGAGGGAGAGGAGGGAGGAGGCGGCCACCTCCGGGCTCCGCAGAACCCAGCCCGCAACGAAGGCCGCGGAAGCCAGGAGGGGGGCTAGGGCGGCCAGGAGCAGCTGTGAGGTAGCAGCGACCTGCGAGGCGATGAATGTGGCGAGCCAGCCCGATAGGAGGAGGGTGTAGAGGGGGGTTAGGGCGAGCGCGTACCTCCTCGCGAAGCCCGCCACCGATGGCTTAACCTTCAAGACTGTAACGACGCTCACTTGCACCGAGCTAAGAGTGCTTATGCTCGACATTTACGCCTTTCCGCAGCTCTGGCCCCCCTACCGGTTCCCGATAAACCTTCGAAAACTTTCACCTGCTGCTCATCTACCCTTCTTTCGGCCTCTAGGGGGCGCGCCGGAGCCCGCCGACAGGCTTTTAGCCTCGACGGCGAGCTCAAGGCTTGTGAGGCGTGCTGTTCTCAAAGTTTCGGGCATCGGATGCGGGAGCTGTGTCGTACCGAGCAAGGGACTGTTCCTCAGAGTGGAGGGTGTCCGCTCTGTCCGCGTGCTCGGCTCTCTAGTTGAGATCTCCTACGATGAGAGCAAGCTATCTCTCGAAGACCTGATAGAGCGGAGCGGGGTTGAGAAGTACTACTTCGTTTCCGTTGTGAGCGACGAACCCGGGGAGACTAGCTCGTAGCGTATCGCTAGCAGCGCTTTCAAAGCTTTGATTCTCTTCCAGTGCTGGCTAAGATTTCTCAGGGCCTTTCCCGGGCGCAGGCACAAGAAGTTTTGAGTAAGGTTAAAGGCGGAGCCCGAGGGGCTGTTAGCGTGTCAAGTGATCTTTTCTACGCAGCGTACTACGATGTTCTCTACTCCCACCGAGACGTTAAGAGCGAGGTTGATTTCCTCGAAAGGGTTTTCCGGGAGTACTCTCGCGTGCCGGTGGAAAGTGTTCTGGACGTGGGCTGCGGGACCGGTATCCACAGCGTAGAGCTCGCGAAGCGCGGGTACCGGGTTCTCGGCGTTGACTCCTCGGAAGCGATGATCGAGCGCGCTAAGGAGAAGTCGCGCGGCCTAGAGAGCATCTCCTTCCTAGTGACCGACGCGAGGCAGCTGAACCTAAGCGAGGTTTTCGATGCGGCGATCGCGATGTACGGTGTAGTCAGCTACTTCACTTCGGAGGACGACCTGCTGAGCTTCCTACGCAGCGTGAGGGGTACGCTCAGGGAGGGCGGCTGCTTCGTCTTCGACACCTGGAACATGCTGGGGGTCCTCGAGAAGAGAGTGTACTACGAGACGCCGAGCACGCACTTCAGAAAGCTGGGGTCTACGCTCGCAGTGAAAGAGGAGGTCTGGAGGGTTGACGTCCTCAGCCAGGTGGCTACCGCTGAGATCTCGTGGTCTGTGATCGACTTGAAGACAGGCTTCGTCGACGTGCGCAACTACACGCTCGAGCTCCGGCTGTTCACTCCGAGAGAGCTTAAGCACTTCCTTTCAGACGCTGGCTACGAAGTGGTAGCAATGTTCGAAGACTATGCCTGCAAGCCACTCGGCGAGGGGAGCTCCGAGCTGGTGGTCGTCGCGAGGGCAAAGTAGCCCGCAGCGGTGTGGGCGCTCGCCTGTCCGGCTACCTGCGCGGAGAGAAAAGGGGGAAGTTTTCGAGCGAACCGCTATCCTCCCGGCGCGCCGTGGAAGGGGCTATCCCTCCAAACAGCTTCCCAGAACTGCTCCTCAGTGAGCACGCGAGCCTTGGCGAGCTTATCCTTTATATCTGTGAGGAGCTTGTGGTGCCTCAGCTCATCCTCGTAGATCGCCGCGATTAGAAGCTGCATTCTAGGTTCCTCGATGCTGCCCAGAAGCTTCCTCGACTCTTCGATCATTCTGCGCTCCGTCTCGATGTGGCGGTTCACCGCTTCCTCCAAAGCTTTCAAGTCGCTCTCGAGAAGCTTCGGCTGCGGCGCTCCAGCGGCGATCGAATGCAGAGCTTCGTAGAGCTCAGCGTGCTTCTCGGAGTCGCGTGCCACCGCTTCGATGATCGCGGCTAGAGGCGTCAAGTAGCTGAGGGTCTCGGAGAGCTTTCGCAGCTCCGCGGCGTAGTTTCTCTCCGCTTCCGCCAGCTTCTTCAACCTCTCCGCTAGCGCCTCCACGCAGCTACACCTGCTTCATCAGCGCGACTCCACCGGGATGCCTGATCCTCACGGCGAGCGTCTCCCAGCCGCGGAACGCGTGCTGGCCGTCCTCAGGGCCCAAGTACTCTACCTCGGTGTCAGCACCCACCACGAGGTCTAGCACTCTCTGCGATGCTGAAACCAGCACCGCTATGCTGTCGGGGAGCACGGGTGTGGAGACAACCTCCGCTAAAGCGCGGACGCGCGTGAGATCCATTACTCCTGTTTTCTCGTGAACTGCGAGAAGCTTCGCGTACCGTGCAGGGCTCACGAACAGGACGAACGGCTGAGCCGCGTTGTTCCCGATGAGCTTAGCAACAGCTCTCGAAACCTCCTCGACCGCGGCGCCCGGAGTAGACCAGTCGGAAATCGAGTGCTCTACAACACCCCTAGCCTCGCTGAGAGCTTTCAGAACTGCTTTATCCTCAGCTAGCCCCAGCTCCACAGCAGCACGGAGCGCGTCGGAGATCTCGAGAGGCTGCTTGGAAGCGCGGGAGTAGTCGATCGCGCTCTGGCTAACCCGGAACTTCACCGCTAGCTCTACGAGCGGTAGCATAGCAACCCCCTCGCCAGGCTTCTCCAGCGGCACTGAGAGAACCCCTCGACCCACCCGAGTCACTGGGAGAAAGTTCCTGAAAACTCTGACAGAGTTAGCAGCTCTCGCGAACTCTCCCCTGAGGTACCTCCACTCCTCCTCCGAGAACGGCTCCCCGTTCGCGGGCGGCGGGTCGGGGGCGGCGATACCCGTCAGCTCTTGAACTTCAGCCGCACCAGCCTTGAGCTCCTCCACTTGCTCCGGGTCAAGGTTCTTCAGGAGCGCGAGGAACTCGCCCACGTGAGTCTTCTCCTCCCTCGCAATATCCTCGAACACTCTCCTAAACCTCTCATCTTCGATAGCGCGAGCAAGCTGCAAGTACAAGCTGATCGCATCCAGCTCGGCGATAATCGAGAGGCGGAGCGCGTCGGCGACCTCTTCCCTGCTCAGCTTCCTACCGGGAGGAAGCTCTAAAGGGTGTTTTGAAAGCATCGAGAATCATATTCGCGCCCCCGTTTATTTAACTCTGACTGCCTACCTCAAAAGTTCGAAATAGCCCGAGCGCTTTCGCAACCACCGCGGAGCAAAGGCGCTAGCACGCACGGCGCACTTGGAAAAGGAAAAAACAGTGCTTTTAAAACCCGCTGTACTTCTCCCTCCTAGCTCCGCAGACAGGGCACTTCTCAGGAGGCTCATCGCCGACATAGGTATGACCGCAAACCTGGCAAACCCACACTTTACCTTGAAGAGGCCAGTCCTGGCCCTTATCGACGTAGCTTTTCGCTTCCCGGTAGAGCTGAGCGTGTATCTTCTCAGCTTCAAGCGCCCAGTAGAAGCTCCTCTCCGCTCCCCTCTCCTCCTGCATCCTCGCCACAGCGAGGTAAGCCGGGTACATCTCCTCAACTTCGTACTCTTCACCCATTATCGCGAGCTCTAAGTTCTTCGACGTGTTCCCTGGACCTGCAGGAGCGCCGGAGAAAACCTTGAAGTCGGACTTGTACTCTCGCAAGTTGTTGTAGTGGTTCCGGGCGTGGACGAGCTCGGCGAACGCGATCGCTCTGAAGAGGCGGGCAACGTTAGGGAATTTCTCAGCCTCCGCGATATCCGCGAAGATCAAGTACCTCATGTGCGCCATCGATTCCCCTCCAAACGCGCTGAGAAGAAGGTCGGTGGTCGCAGGCCTCGGCACACTCTACCAGGCCTCTGCCAGCCTTATATCCCTTTCCTACCCTAGCTCAAAAGTTCGCTTTTCAAACGCAGCGCCGGCAAATACTCTCCGAAGCTCTCGAGGCCGAATGCAACTGCGCTCTCCTCGGGAGGGTGGGGACCGCAGGAAGGTATATATTACGGGGCCTCTGAAGGGTTGCGGCTTCGCATGGCAAAGGTTAGAGTTGATAAAAACCTGTGTATAAGCTGCGGATCTTGCTGGGTCATCGCGCCCCAAGTCTTCGAAGAGGATCCGGACACCTTTAAGAGCAGGGTCAAGGAGCCTTACCGGACGCTCGATTCTGAGTCGGAGTCTGTCGGCGAGATTCCTTCACAGCTCGTGAACGACGCCAAGTCTGCTGCCGACGCTTGCCCCGCGGGGGCCATCACCGTAGGGTAGAGCCTCCGCAAGGCTGCTACCCCCGGTAGCTCTTCTCCGTCTTTCTCTCGGGCTTCGGGCTCGGCTGTGCAGCTGGCTGCGTTTTCCGAGAACCGCTAGGTTTATGACGCAGGAATAGGCAACTATAGCCGTGGCTAAGGCTACTGACCCGGTCTGCGGGATGGAGGTCGACACAGGCAGGACCCCCCACAAGGCGGTCTACAAGGGGAAAGTTTACTACTTCTGCAGTGCCCGCTGCAGAAGGGAGTTTGAAGCAAACCCTGAAGTCTACATCCGGGAGGGGCCGAGGGGCATGCCGAGCCGGTGAATGCTGTGAAAGTCTCAGAGAGGATCAGAGTCGTCGGGGTGGACTGTCCTTCTTGCGTCGTCTCCATCCAGAGGGAGCTCGCGCGAGTAGGCGCCGAAGCCGACGTTGACGCTTCGACAGGGTACTCTGTAGTCAGGTACGACCCCTCCAGGGCCAGCCTCCAGGACGTCGTGAGAGCGATCAGGGACGCAGGGTACGATGTCGAGAAGCGCTCCCTGGTGTTCTCGGCGGAGCTAGGCGAGGAGGAAGCTGCGCGCTTTGAAAGCGAGGTTGCCTCCCTCCGCGGTGTGATCGAGTGCCGCTTCTCCCCCGTGACGGGCCTCGCCAGGGTTGTCTACAACCCCTTCTCCACATCCGAGGGCGAGCTTCTCGAAAGCGTCCGGAAGCTGGGGTGGCGCGTAGAGCCCGCTAGCGAGAGTGTAGTGGAGGAGGGTGAGAGGAAGCCGCTCTACGTGCCGCTCGTATCTTTCGCGCTGGGGCTGCTCGCCGTCGCGTACCACGCGCTCGAGTCCTTTGGGGCTGCTCCGCGCGTCAGTGTGGCTTTCTACGCCCTGCTCGCAACAGCAACTATCTTGCTGAACCACGACCTCCTAGCGAGAGGTTTCCGGTCGCTAGCCAGGCGCTCGCCAACCATGGAGTCGCTTATCGCTCTCTCGGCGACAGTATCCTACCTGTTCAGCCTCTACTCCTCAGCTTTCGCCGGCCACGGTAGCACGTTCTTTGAAGCTTCGGCAGGTGTCCTCGGGTTCGTCTCGGCGGGCAAGTACCTGGAGGAGAGGCTGCGCAGCAGAGCGGTGAAAGCTCTAGGCGAGCTAGCCGCTCTGCAGGGCGGCAAAGCCAGGGTGGTTAGAGGAGGCGAAGTTATCGAAGTCGACATCAGCTTGCTGAGAATCGGCGACGTCGTCGAGGTCCACGCGGGCGAGAGGATCCCGGTGGACGGCGTCGTCGTCGAGGGGTGGGGTTATGTCGACGAGTCAACGTTCACGGGCGAACCTCTCCCTAGCTTCAAGTCTTCGGAGCGCAGAGACGCCGTCCTCGCGGGAAGCCTCCTGGTCAGGGGGTTCCTGAGGGTCAATGCCACCAGAGTTGGGAGGGACACCAGCCTCGCCCACATAATCGAGGTAGTTAGGGAGTCGCAGTTCAGGAAGCCTGGCTTCCAGAGGGTAGCGGACAGGATCGTGGGCTTCCTCACCTGGATCGTAATCGCGCTCAGCTTAGCATCTTTCGCCTACTGGAGCCTGTCGGGAGCGGACTTCGCTACAGCTGCGATGTTCGCTGCCGCTGTGCTGGCGGTTACGTGCCCCTGCCCGCTGGGCATCGCCGTGCCGCTGGTAGCGGCGCTCGCGTCGATCAAGGCGGCGCGGATAGGAGTCCTCGTGAGGGGTGGCGACGTCTTCGAGAGGGCTCTGAAGGTAGACACGGTGGTCTTCGACAAAACGGGCACGCTGACGTCCGGGTCTCCCAGGCTCAGCGGAGCCTACTCGTTCAACGGGTTCAGCGAAGCTGATCTGCTGAAGCTCGCCGGGTCCGCTGAGGTCAGGAGCGAGCATCCCCTCGCGAGAGCCGTGCTGGATAAGTGTAGGGAGCTTGGGCTGCAGCTGCGAGAGCCTTCGAGCTACGACCACTTGCCAGGTATGGGTGTTATCGCCGAGGTTGACGGCACCACGGTCGCTGTGGGGTCCCAGAAGCTGGTCGAGCAGCTGGGGGTGGTTCTGCAGCCGGAGGCTGCTGAGCTTATCGAGAAGCTTAGAGCGAGTGGGGCTACAGTCCTACTAGTAGCGGTGAACGGGGTGCTGGCAGGCGCTCTCGAAGTGCGCGACGAGATCAAGCCGGAGGCAGGCGAGGTAGTCTCCTACTTGAAGCGCGAGAAGCTCAGGACAGTGCTCATGACCGGCGACACCGAGGCGGCTGGAAGGTGGGTTGCCGAGAAGCTGGGCCTCGACGAGGTGCATGCGGAGCTTAAGCCTGAGGATAAGGCTGAGCGCGTGGAGGAGATGCAGCGGAGCGGTAGGAGAGTCCTGTTCGTGGGGGATGGTGTCAACGACGCGCCAGCGATAGGGAAAGCTTTCCTGGGGGTGGCTGTCGGGAAGGGTGCGGAAATCGCTAAGGAGGCTGGCGACGCTGTTCTCGTCAGCGGCAGCCTGAGGGCGCTCGTGCTTCTCCGCGAGCTCGGGAAAGCCGTCAGGAGGAAGGCTTTAGAGAACCTGGCCTGGGCTTTTACCTACAACGCGGCTCTAGTCCCCGTAGCCATGGGCTTGTTCTACCGTTCTCACGGCCTTCTGCTGAAGCCTGAGATGGCCGCTGCGGCGATGATACTGAGCGATATCTCGGTAGTGGTCAACGCTTTAACTCTCTTAAGGTTTAACTCCCGGACTTTGGAAGCTTAAGTTCGCAGGAGTTGACGCGGGGTTCACGCGGGCTGCAGGGGTGAGAGCGGGGAAAAGCTTGTCAGCGGGGATCTAGTCTGATCACAGAAAATGTCTGAAACGTTGAAGAGTAAGATTGTGCGTATAGGTCGGAAAAACACTCTGGTAATTCCTAAAAGGATCGCCGAGAAGCTTGGCATCGGTGAAGGGGACCGCATGCTCCTGATAGTTTCGCGGGGATAGGGTGGAGCTCAAGCCTCTGCCCAACGCTATCACGCTCTCGCTAAAGGGAAGGAAGGTTGCGAGGATCACTTTAAGAGAACTCGAAGAGGAGAGTGTGCGTGCGCAGGAGGAGTACGTCGAGAAAGCCTAAGGTGCTGGCGGACAAGTCGTTCCTCCTGCCCCGCAATAGGAGTTGAGGTGGAGAAAGAAGCTATGGAGGCTATAAAGCTGTTCAGAAAGCTTGACGTGCATTACTTGGAGGTAGGCTTTCTCGAAGCGATGTGGAAAGTTTTGAAAATTGTGCCTGAAGAGCATCTAGATGTCGTCGCGCTGGGCTTGGATGCTATTAGGAGCACCTATACGAGGCTAGATATCCCAAGCGAAGCCTATGTAGAGGCTTACAGGATCTACCGCAGAGGGCACAGGGACTTCATTGACGCCCTCTACTACTCGACGGCGAGCATTCAAAAGATCCCGCTACTAACTATAGATGTGAGCTTCGTGGAGCTCCTGGAAAAGCACGAGTACGGAGTAGATGGGGTTGTCTACACCCTGAGAATCTTGAAGACCTCTTAAGAAGCGCGCCGCGGTAGCTTCATTTCTAGGAGCTTCTGCTCTGGAAGCTGCAATCACTCACCGAGCTTAACGTAGGATACTATCTACCTGAAAATTTTTTACTGCAAGCATGGGGAGTGTGCTCGATGAGCAAAAGCCGGTATGCGAAAGTCTTGCTGGGGCCGGCGGTGTTCCTTATCCTGCTCCTTGCCCCACCACTCCCCCTAGTCAGCGAAGCTGCAGCGCTCGCGAAAGCTCCTCACCCTAAAGCTCCCCAGATAGCGCTGGGCGGCCTCTTCTGGGTTGCATCCTGGTGGGTCCTCGAAGTTGCACCTTTGGGCCTCACCGGCGTGCTCGCCGCGGTGCTCTTCAGCTTCCTTGGCTACGTTTCCTGGGGCGACGCTCTCAGGAGCTTCACCGACCCGATCATCTGGATCTTCATGGGAGGCTTCGCTCTCGCGAAAGCCTTCCAGGTCTGGGGGCTGGACCGCCGAGCGGCTCTAGCCGTAGCTCGCCTCTACCGGGGCAGGAACCCGATGCTCGCAGCTTTCTTCGCGTCAAGCCTCCCCGTGTTCCTGCTGACAGTCTCCGGCTCCATCACGGCGTCAACCTCCGTCGTTTACCCCATCACCCTCTCCTACATCGAGCTGCTGAAGCTCTCACCCAGGCTCGCTGAAGCGATGATGCTCTGCCTCGGCGAGGCAGCGACTGCTGGAGCGATGTTCCTGCTCGTGAGCACGCCGCCGAACCTGATCGCGAAGCAGGTACTGGAGCAGCAGGTCCCCGGCTTCAAGCTCACCTTCTTCGACTGGCTCATCGTGGGTACACCGCAGGCGATCATCGGGCTGCTAGTCACATGGCTCGTAGTTTTCGCCGTGATCCGCCCAGCCGAGCGCGAGATCAAGGCAGCCGAGGTGGTCGAGAGAGAAGCCCGCACCTTGACCGGGATGAGCAAAGGCGAGAAGCTCGTGCTCCTAATCTTCCTGACGACGCTCCTGCTCTGGCTCACCCCGGGGCTGCTGATCATCGCGGCCTCCGTCGACCCGGGCTTATCCCCTGCGGCCGAGCTCGCTACCAAGCTCCTGCCTGAGGCGGCTCCAGCGGCTCTAGCGATCCTGCTCCTCGGCCTCTTGAGAGCGGAGGGCAGGCCCCTCCTGACTTTCGAGGAGATTTCGAGAGGTATAGACTGGAACGTGGTCTTCCTGTTCGGAGGAGGCCTGGCGATGGGGAAAGCTCTCGAGGGCGGAGGCTTCTCGAGGTGGCTAGCGCTGCTGATCACCAACTCGGGAGTCGAGCTCAACACCTACACGCTCTCAGCTATAGGAGCTATCCTCGGCTTCGCCATCACCTTCCCAGCTTCGAACACTGCTGCTGCAGTAGTCTCCACACCCCTGGTGGCGGCGATCGCTAAAGGAGCCGGCATCAACCCCATCGCGCCCGTGCTGGCTACAGCGCTCGCCTGCTCGATCTCGTCCGCGATACCCTCTACGACGCCGCCGATGGCGATCATCTACGGCTCCGGAAAGGTGAGCATGAAGAACATGTTCAAAGCCGGTATAGTCGCCGACCTGCTGAGGCTAGCGATTCTGATCCTCACGCTACCGTTCTTCGCCGGACTCCTCCTCCAGCTGAAAGCCGTCCCGTAGCCGCCGCACGCTTTTTACCTTCCTCAGTAACTTAAGGTAAAGAAGGTTCTCTCCTAGCTGCGCCGCCAGCTCCTACCGGCTGGACAAGATACTCTTACTGCTGCCGCGAGCCCGGCTTACCTGCTGCTAGAAGCGCTAAAGGAAGGATTATCAGCAGCACAGAGAAGTTCAGGAGCAGGTTGCCTGTGACGGCTTCGAGGAGCAGAGCTAGGCCGATGCCTGTCAGCAGCCCGCCCCAGACCCCGTAGTACTTCTCCCGCGCAGCTAGGCCGAAAGCCAGGGTCCACCCTCCCAGCGCGACCAGCGGGATGCTAACCAGCCTGAGAAGGTCGGAGTACCCGAGGCTAACCAGCAGGAGGACTACTCCCAGCGAGGATGCTGCGAGCGCTACCGCCACGGCGCCGTACTTCACGCTTCCACCTACTGCAGCCTAGTCCCGCAGTACGGGCAGAAGGCAGCGTCTCCGGGAACGTCCCTCCCGCAGCTCGGGCACTTCCTGGAGGGCGGCGGGAAGCGGTAGCCGCAGTACGGGCAGAACAAAGCGTCGATGGGTGCTTGCCTACCGCACTGCGGGCAAGCTTTCGTCGGTGGAGCTGCGGGCGCGGCGGCAGCTGGCGCGGCTGCCGGCGCAGCGGCTGCAGGGGGCTGGGCTGGGGGTGGTGCGAGCAGCGGAGGTATCATTACCACGCCGGCGCCGACGGCGGCTCCGGGCGACTTGCCTAGCTCTCTCGCTACTTCCTTCGCGGTGTCCATCTGCAGGACGTAAGCTGCCGCCCCCGTCTGCCTCAGCCAGAAGAGCCTGTCCCTGTACTCCGGCGTCGTGTCGATACCCTCGAACTTCAAGTCGATGAGCTCCAGCCCGATCCTCCTTAACTCCTCGAGGACGAACGCCTTCGCCTTAAAGGAGACTTCGTCCACTCTAGTGAAGACTGTGGCGAGGTCGTAGCCCGCGAGGAACTTGATAAGCCTCTCGTTGATGAACCCTCTAACGAACTCGCTCACCTCCTGGCTCGTGTAGAGACTCTGCCCTCCCACAACCTCCACGACGAAGACCTTCGGGTCCGCTACCTTGAACCAGTAGCTGCCTCTGAACATCAGCGGTGCGAGCTCCGAGGTCTGCGTCCTGCCGCCGAACATTCCCCGGAACTGCTTCGTCGAGACGAAGATCACGGTAGCCTTGAACGGTGTCGTAGGGTAGCCCGCGATCCTCGAAAGAACAGCTGTGAGCAGCGGCAGGTTCGCGGTGGTTAAAGTGTGCCTGCCGGGGCCGAGCACGTCGTAAGCTTTCCCGTCCCGGAAGAACACCGCTACCTCGTACTCGCGCACGATCAGCTGCGCGCCCCACTCAATGTTCTCGTTAGGGTAGCGCCACACGATATCCTCGGGGCCCGGGCTCACCCACTCAATAACCTGCGGCATCAGCTCTCACCCACCACCCCCTTAATAACCTCCTCGCGCTTGATGAGGGTCTCCTCCAGCTCCAGGAGCTTGCTCCTGAGGCTGGTGAGAGCAGCCGGCAGCTTCGAGGGCTCCGCAGCCGCCACAGACCTCGCCATGGACGCGATCTCCTCGACGCTCTGCACGAGCCCCCAGTCGTACTCGAGCATCCTGTCGAGCTCCGCTTCCCTGATTTTCACGGCGTCGAAAAACCCGCTGTAGCCGTAGCTCGCTGTGCGAAGCTTCGCGAGAACTCGGTCGAAGACGGCCTGGACCTGGCTGTAGAGGTTCATGAGGCCCGTGTCTCCCGCAGCTGCTACAGCTATCATCGAGCCCTTAAAGTCCCTGTACGCGGGCTCCAGCTTCCTCATCAGGTGCTCTCTGATCAGCCGGTCAGCCTCCCTCCTCAGCTCCTTCTCCTTGTAACCCCTGTAGCCTGGAATATACGAGGCAATCTTCTCGCTTAGAGACTGCTTCCCTTTAATCTTCTCGAGAACCCGGCTCATTAACACCACGCCGTTGAAGGTGCTAAAAAGCGTTGTGCTCGGGCCGATTCTCGCTCACATCACCCCGTTCGCGGAGGGGCTTAGTTCCGCTAACGCGCAGCCGCGCGCACGAGTAAACTTAAAAATCCTCACTCCCCTGAAGCGAGGAACGCCTATGACCGCTGCCGGGCGCAAGGCGTACATCCTCAGCTACCAGAGGGGCTGCAAAACCCAGAACGAGCGCTACGCGATAGTGGAGGTTGAGGGTGTTTCCAGCAGGAGCGAGGCTTGCGCTTTAATCGGGAGGAAAGTGGTCTGGAAGAACCCGATCAGCGGGGAGCTTTTCACAGGCAGGATCGTCGACGTCCACGGCTGCTCAGGCAGGCTGAGAGCACGCTTCGCGAAACCTCTACCAGGTCAAGCCATCGGCAGCGAAGCCAAAGTCTTCTGAACCCCTGGAGGCGAGGCTCCAGCGTTTTCAGCGCGAGGCAGGTGCTCTACGCGTTCAGCAGCCTTATTAGCTAGTGTCCGCTATGCTTGCTGATGAGCGTTCAGAGATCGGAGCTCATCGGGAAGCGTGTGTACGACCAGCAGGCGAAGCTCATCGGCGAGGTTGTGGATGTCGTTCTGAAGATAGGTGAGAAGGAGATAAGCCTCTCTGTGCGGACGCCGGGCGGCACTTCGCTCGAAGTACCGTGGGACAAGGTCGCAGCCGTGAAAGATATCATCCTCCTGAAGGAGGCTGTTGAGCTCCCGCCCGAAGCCATCCAGCCAGCTGCAGCTATCCCGGAGCCAGCCGTATCCGCGCCGAGACCTAAGATAGAGATCCCGTTCCTCAAGAGGAGGGAGGAGAGGATCTGCCTCTACTGCGGCAAGCCCGCCACCTGGATCCCCCAGTACCAGCGCTGGTACTGCTACAACTGTCAAAGGTACCTCTAGGAGCACCGGCTCGCAGCCCCCGACCACTTCAGCTAAGCTCGTTTCTTTTCTCCCACGGCTGCTCGGAGGCGGGCTTCCCCCCTCTTCCACTCGGAGAAAGCCTAAATGGCGCCCCCTCGAGTGAGGCTCGTGGCAGCTTCGCAGCTAGTGCGGACCGTGTGCCCGAGAGACTGCTACGACACATGCCATGTGGAAGCCTTGGTCTTGAACGGCAGGCTTGCCGCAACCCAGCCCTCCCCTACGAACCCCCTCACGCAGGGTTTCCTGTGCGCTAGGGGGCGGGCAGACCCCGCGCGAGTGTACTCGCGGGAGAGGGTCCTCCACCCTCACGTGCGCGAGGGCCCGAAGCCGGGGAGATTTTTCCGCAGGGTTAGCTGGCAGAAGGCTCTGGACCTCGTCGAGGAGAAGCTCAGGGAGGTTTTAGAGGAGCATGGCCCTCAGGCTGTCCTCCACGTCGAGTACGCCGGGAACATGGGGCTGCTCACCTGGTACTACCCCCAGCGCTTCTGGAACGCGGTCGGCGCGGCGAAGACTGACTACAGCATCTGCAGCAAGAGCGGCCACGAGGCAATATCCCTCCACTACGGCCTCTCCTACGGGAGGCTCCCCTGGGAGGTTCCCGAAGCGAGGCTCCTAGTCTTCTGGGGGTTCAACGCGCCGGTGAGCTCACCGCACTTGTGGCTTCTCGCCAAGAAGGCGCGCGCGTCGGGCGCGGTGGTCGCTGCTGTGGATGTAAGGAGGAGCGAGGTAGCTGCCCAGAGCGACTTGTGGCTGCGGCCAGCCCCCGGGACGGATGTCGCGCTAGCGTACGGGGTGGCGAGGGCGATGATCGTTAACGGCTGGGTTGACGGGGAGTTCATCCGGCAGTGGACCGTGGGGTACGAGCAGTTCAGGGAGGAGGCTCTCCGCTGGACCCCCGAGAGGGTTGAAAGCTTGACTGGAGTTCCCTGGCGCCTCGTCGAGGAGCTCGCGCGGCTGTACTGCGAGAGGAGGCCCAGCATCACCTTCATCGGATTCGGCGTCCAGAAGAGCGCGCACGGCGCGGAAGCTGCGCGCGCGGTCTCCCTGCTCCCGGCGCTCGCGGGGGTTCACAGGGGCTTCTACTACTCGAACAGCAGGGGGTGGCTTTTCGACGTGAGCGAGATAACCGGGGAGAAGCTGGCGAAGCCGTCGCGGGTAGTGAGCCAGGTGTCTCTCGCGGAGCTCGTGGAGAAAGGCGAGTTCAAGTTCATCTTCGTCTACAACTCGGATATTGTGCTCACTCTGCCGGGCAGCGGGAAGCTCCGTGAAGGCCTCTCGAGGCCCGACGTCTTCGTCGTGGTGCACGATACTCACTGGTGCGCTACCAGCGACTACGCGGACGTCGTCCTGCCGGCTCCGACCTACCTGGAGAAGGACGATGTCGTGATCCCCTACAGCCACGACCTCGTGATGCTCTCGAGGAGGGCTGTGGAGCCTCTGGGGGAGAGTAGGAGCGAGGTGTGGCTCGCCTGCGAGCTTGCGCGGAGGCTGAAGCTACCGGAGTGGGTCTGCGAAGACCCCTTCGACCTGCTGAGGCGCGCGCTCAGTGGGGCGCTCGAAGGGTCTTTCGACGCCTTGCTCCGCGGCGAGGTGCTCAGGCTCAGGAGGAGGCATTTGGAGGAGTACCAAACCCCTTCGGGCAAGATCGAGCTCTACTCCTCTAAAGCGCTCCAGCTGGGCTTGAACCCTCTCCCGGAGCAGCCTGAGCCGCCTGGTAGGGAGGGCTTCTTCGTGCTCATCAACACCGCGACCCCCCTCTACACGCACACACAGTTCCGCGACGTGTACGGCCCGATACCGGCAATCGTCCACGTTAACCCGGAGGATGCTAGGAGCCTGGGAGTAGCTGACGGGGAGGCTGTGGAGCTCTGCAGCGAGGAAGGGTGCGTCGCCGTGAAAACCGTTCTAACAGACAGCGTGCCGAGAGGCGTGCTCTGGGCTCCGAGGCAGCACGTAGGGCTCAACGGCGCCCCGCTGAACACGCTGGTGAGCACAGCTACCCAGAGGATAGGTGGCGGACCTGTGTTTAACTCGACGCTCGTGCGCTTAAGGAGATCGCCCCAGCCCGCTAGCGCGCTCAGCAGCAAACCCGGGCTGCTGGCAACCTAGCCGGCTGGCGAGAACCTTCTGGTCCCCGCTCTCCGAACTAAACTCTTTATATCTCTCTTAAGCGCGCTCCCAGCTGTATGGGGGAAGCTAGCCCAGCCAAAGGCGTGAGGAGGGAGCTTCTGGGCCTCGTCACCTGGATCGCCCTGTACATAGTAGTCTCTGCCCTTATCCTGACGGCGCTGCCGTCCTACTTCCCGCAGCTAGCCGAACCGATCAAGGACTACTCCTCCTACATCACCATAGGGCTATCGCTGTTCTTCGGCTACATGATCGTGAGCAGTGTTGCCGGAATCCTCTACTGGTCCCTGCGCCTCCGCTACCCCCACTCCACTGCAGCAGCTGTGCGCAGCATGGTAAAGATCCTCGGTATCGGAGCCCTAGCGGCTGCTATAGCCGGCGGGGCAGCCGGCGGGGCGGCGGGAGTCGCGCTGGGCGGCTTCATAGGCATGGTGGTAGGCTTCGCTTCGCAGCAGGTGCTCGGCCAGGCGATAGCGGGCCTCTTCGTCCTCATAGCGAGGCCGATCAGAATAGGCGATAAAGTCACTGTCGCCGGGGAGACAGGAACGGTTCAAGACATCAGCACCCTCTTCACGACGATCGAGAAGGAGGACGGCACGATCGCGCTGATACCCAACAACATGCTGGTGGGCTCTAAGATCTACATTATCAGAAGGGCTTAAGCCCCCTGCAGCCGTCAGCCCGGCTGAAGCTGCGCTGCCGGTAAGCGGCTCCCCGCTTCGCTGGAGAAAAGGAGGCGGCGAACCTGCAGCTGATCTCGAGCGCTGGTACCAGCACTGCTTTTTCCCCGCTTCCTCCAGCCAGCGGCCTTCACCGCTCCCGAGCGTTTCCCTGACCGTTCTTCCCAGCTTTCAGCCCACGGGTGCTCTATGACAGCAGGTTTGGGAAACCTCTACGCGGCTTCTCGAGGGGCCTACTCTCGGAGATAGGTCTCCCGGAGAGCAGGTTCGGCGTTTCCCTCCAATGCTTTAGGTAAGTGCAGTTTGCGGTTTGCCCATCGGAAAGTATTTGTTAGGGTACCTGCACTAAACCCTGTGCGGAAAGTGAAAGTTACTGTTGACCGCGCAAAGTGCATATCCTGCGGAGCAGCTCCGTCGGTCTGCCCGGATGTGTTCGTCCTGGGAGATGATAACTCGAAGAACAGGGTTGTCGAGAAGTACACTGTCGAGTTTTCAAGCGAAGTATCCGTTGGAGTGATCCCCGAGGAGCTTTTAGAGTGCGCGAAGTTGGGCGCCAGCGCCTGCCCCGTTGAAGCGATCAAAGTCGAGGTGGTTGAGTAGTGGGCTGCGAGAAGTGCCGGTACCTCCACCCCTCCCCGGTTCACGAGCACCTGGCTTACTGCGCCAGGTGCTCCACTTTCGTTTCTTGGCCTTCGGAGAGGTGCGCTAGCATCGAACCCTGGACTCCCAGCGACCTCGCATCCGCGCTCGAGAAGGGAGCTCTCGCCTACTGCCTGGCTTGCCGGGCAACTCTCACGTCTGGAGAAGTAGAGGAGCACGCGGCGAGAGGGCACCCCATCTCGCTAGCCGTGCTGGGCGAAGAGCTTCTCGAGGAGGTTTACGCAGGCGATTAGAGTGAGGGAGGTTAGGTTCCTCCTCGGTGGGCCGCAGGGGGGCGGCGTAGAGACCGCGATGATGGTTCTCTTGAGGGCTCTTGCAGAGGCAGGCTACGGCGTGCTCGCGAGCAGAGAGTACTTCTCGAACATCGTTGGTAGGCACAGCTACGTGCTTGCCCGCGCTTGCTCGAGCGGCGCACCCCTCTCGCTGAGCTACCCAGTGCACGTGGTTGCGGCAATGGACGCTGAGACTGTGTTTACTCACGCTTTCGACTTAGCGCGGAGAGGAGTTCTGGTACTCGACAGGGATGCTTACGGGAGGAGGTTGAGCGAAATCGCGAGCATGGAGGACTACACGCGCGAGAGAATCAGGAGGAGGCTGACCGCTCTCGGGCTCGGCGAGGACCTCCCCTCCCTCCTAAGCCACCTGGTGTCGAACGCCGGCGTGAGAGTCGTCTCCTTCAGCTTCAGGGAAGTCCTCTCGAGAGCGGGCGAGAAAGCTGGGCTGAGCCCCGCGCTTCTCAGCCGCTACCTGAGCTCGGTCATCGCTGGGGCTGTAGCTAGCTTGCTCGGCCTGAGCCGGGCACATGTCGAGCGCGCGTTCAGGCAGCAGTTCAGGGGGAGGGAGGACCTCGTGAAGAGCAACCTGGCTGTGCTCGATGAGGTTTCCCGAGAGGTGGAGTCCAGCGGGGTGAAGATCGAGGTGGATAAGCCGGAGGTGAAGCCGGGAAAGTACCTGCTAGTCTCGGGTAACGACGCGGTCGCCATGGGGAAAGTGGTCGGCGGACTCAGGTTCCAGAGCTACTACCCGATCACCCCGGCAGCGGATGAGAGTGTTTTCCTGGAGAGGGTGAGCTACGCCGAGCACGCGGGACCCCTCCTCGGGCCCATTCTCGTACTGCAGACAGAGGACGAGATAGCGGCGATAGCTTCTGCGATCGGCGCAGCCCTGGCGGGCGTGAGGAGTGCTACCTCGACGAGCGGGCCTGGGTTCGACCTCATGGTGGAGGGCCTCTCGTACGCGGGCATGAACGAGGTGCCTGTTGTGATCACCTACTACCAGAGGGGTGGCCCCAGCACTGGCCAGCCGACGAGGGGTGCTCAGAGCGACTTGCTCAGCGCGGTGTTCGCGGGCCACGGCGAGTTCGCTAGAGTGGTGATTAGCTCGGGGGACCACGAGGAAGCGTTCTACGACGCGGTCGAGGCGTTCAACATCGCCGAGAAGTTCCAGGTTCCTGTAATCCACCTGCTAGACAAGTTTCTCGCGAACAGCGTCGCTCTCATCCCCCTCCCCGACGTCGAGCTGGTGAGGATCGATAGAGGTAGCTTGGTGGCCAGCCCGGGACCTGGCTACAAGAGGTTTAGCGCCGAGTCTCCCGTGTCGCCGCGGGCACCTCTGGGCAGCGCGGTGATGTGGTACACGGGTGATGAGCACGACGAGTACGGGCACATCGTCGAGGACCCTGAGAACCGTGAGAGAATGTACCGGAAGAGGATTGAGAAGATGGAGCTCGTTAGGCGGGAGCTTCCTAGAGAGCGGAAGCTCACCTACCACGGGGCTGGAAACCCAGACTTCCTGGTGGTCGGTTGGGGGAGCGTTAAGGGAGCAGCGGTGGAAGCGCTCAGGGAGCTTGATGCGAGGGGCTTTAGAGGTGGCTACCTGAACCTCAAGCTCCTCTGGCCCCTCCCCTCGGAGGAGGTGAGGGAGGTTCTCGCGAAAGCTAAGGAGGTGATCGCTGTCGAGCACAGCTACGGGGCTCTCGTGTCGAAGCTCTTGATGATGGAGGCTGGCGTGAAAGTCAGCAAAGCTGTGGTGAAGTACACGGGGAGGCCGATCACTCTCGGCGAGCTCGTCAGCGCTCTGGAGAGGATACTGGTAGGCGGGGAGGAGAGGGTGGTGCTCACCTATGGCGCGTAGCCCGCAGGAGTACAGGTCGAAGATCTGGGCTGACTGGTGCCCTGGCTGCGGCAACTACGGCATCCTCTCAGCCCTAACGCAGGCTCTAGCCGAGCTCGAGCTCGACCCGAGGACGACTGTCGTGGTCTCGGGCATCGGGTGCTCCGGCAAGATTCCTCACTTCGTTAACGTTGCGGGAGTTCACACTTTGCACGGCCGCGCGATCCCCTTCGCCACGGGAATCAAGCTCGCCAACCCTAACCTCACGGTCATCGTGCACGGAGGGGACGGGGACCTGCTCGGCATCGGTGCAGGGCACTTCGTCGCGCTAGGCAGGAGGAACCTGGACTTGACGGTGGTACTCCACGATAACAGGGTGTACGGGCTAACGAAGGGTCAAGCCTCTCCGACTCTGCCCTATGGTGTGAGGACGAAGGCTCTCGCCAGGCCTAACATCCACTTCGCCGTCAACCCTGTCGCCCTGGCTATCGCTTCCGGCTACACGTTCGTGGCGAGGAGCTACGCTCTCGACGTGAAGCACTTGAAAGAGATTTTGAAGCGCGCGGTCCGCTTCAGGGGGGCAGCCTTCGTCGACGTGCTGCAGCCCTGCCCCACCTTCAACGATGTCCACACTCCAGAGTACTACAGGCGGATCACCTACTACCTGGACGAGCGGGGCTGGGACCCGCTCGTCAGAGACCCCGAGGAGGCGGAAGAGAAGGTTCAGCGCGCGTTCAGGCTTGCTCTCGAGGAGGAGAAGCTAGCTCTCGGAGTCTTCTACGAGAACCCCCACGTGCCCACCTTCGAGGAAAGAGTATCCTCAGCGGTCCCGGCGTACCGGCATGCTACGCCGGCAAGCTCCCCCGTGGAGCGCGAGGGGAGAACTGTAGTCTCCCGCGAGGCTTTTCTCCAGCTTTTCAAGGACTACGTCGTGGAAGTCGAGTAGCGTTGGAGCGGCGACCGCGCCCCGGGCTGGTTAAGGTTTTTTAACTGCGAGGCGCCTTGAGCTCACCGTGACCAAGGTTAAGATCAGCGTTATAGGCGCCGGCTCCGTCGCCTGGAGCTCGAAGCTCATCCACGACCTTCTCCACACGCCCGAGCTCTACGGGAGCAAAGTGTACCTGATGGACATCAACGAGGAGAGGTTGAGGCTGACTAAAGCCCTAGCGGACAGCTACATGGCGGAGGTGGGCGGCCGCTACGACTTCATCGCCACGATGGATAGGAGGGAGGCGATCAGAGATGCCGACTTCGTGATTAACACGGCGATGTACGGTGGCCACCTGTACTACGAGAAGATGAGGAGAATCTCGGAGAAGCACGGCTACTACCGCGGCGTGAACAGCACCGAGTGGAACATGGTCTCGGACTACCACACGATCTGGGGCTACTACCAGTGGCGGCTCGCCATGGATATCGCGAGGGATGTTGAAGAGCTCGCGCCCGACGCCTGGCTTATCCAGATGGCCAACCCCGTCTTCGAGCTCACCACCCTCCTCTCCAGGGAGACGAAGCTGAAGGTTATCGGGCTGTGCCACGGCCACCTCGGCTACAAGGAGATTGCGAGCGCGCTCGGCCTCAACCCTGCGGAGGTCGAGTTCGAGGCGATCGGTTTCAACCACGTGATCTGGCTCACGAAGTTCAAGTACCAGGGGGAAGACGCGTACCCTCTAATCGACCGCTGGATCGAGGAAGAGTCCGCGAAGTACTGGGAGAGGTGGAGGCGGGAGCAGTCCAACCCCTTCGACATTCAGATGTCGCCCGCCGCGGTGGACATGTACAGGAGCTACGGGCTCTTCCCAGTCGGCGACACGGTGCGGGGAGGAACTTGGAAGTATCACTGGAACCTTGAGACGAAGCAGCGCTGGTACGGCCCGACCGGGGGGCCTGACAGCGAGATCGGCTGGGAGATCTACCTGACCCACGGGGAAGCGTGGCTGGAGGAGATCGCGGAGATCGTAAGGGCTGGAAAGCCGCTCGCACCTCTCTTCCCCAAGGGCAGGACGGACGAGAGCGTTGTCCCGCTCATGCGCTCGATAGCGGCTGACGAGCCCGCAGTGTACCAGGTGAACGTGCTGAACAAGGGAGCGGTCGAGGGGTTGCCGCACGACATAGCGGTGGAGATCCCGGCGGAGGTGGGGAAGGATGTCAGAAGGCCCGCGGGCCTCAAGCTCCCGGGCAGGATCCTCAAGCTGGTGCTCTGGCCTAGGATGCTTAGGGCCGAGATGGCGCTCGAGGCTTTCCTCGAGGGAGGCAGGCAGGTGCTCATCGACTGGCTCATGCTCGACCCGCGGACGAAGAGCGAGAAGCAGGCGGAAGAAGCCTGGGAGGAGATCTTGAAAATGCCCGAGAACAGGGAGATGGCTGACCACTACAGAGGGTGAGATCCACCCTCCGGGTCTCGGCGCATTTTCCCGTGGCTCCCGGCCGGCGAAGACGGGCGCAGCTCGAGCGAGCGCCGACTCTAGTAGTCCTGCGCTGGGAGAGCTCCGGAGAAGAGCTGCCCGCTCGGCGCCTCGATAAATCTCTGAGGTGGTGATGTTTAGAAATAAAAATTAAAGCGTGCTAGTGCTATTTTTATCAGTAATGGGATGATTAGAGGGGTAGCGCCGCTCGCCGCCTCACTCCTAGTTCTGGCGATCACAGTGGCTGCTGTTCTCATCACGTACCTGTGGGTGAGCAGCTACGCGAGCTCCCAGCGGCAGCCGGAGCCTCCCCAGATCAGGGAGCTCGCAAAGATAGAGAGTGTTGAGTACGATGGGTCGAAGCTGAAAGTTACGCTGCGCAACATAGGCTCTGCGAAGCTCACCATTGATGCTCTCTACGTCATCAAGCCTGGGGGAGTAGCTGTCTTCGCGGAGAGAGGTTTAGCTCTCGAGGTTGAGCCCGGCGCCTCCACAGCTCTCGAGGTAGAGGTCCAGCTGGCCGCTGAAACCTACGTAGTGAAGCTCGTGACCACTACGGGTGTTGAAGTGACCGCTCTACTCTCCAGAGTTCTAGCGCGGCAGCCCAGCCAGCCTCAGGAGCCTGGCCAGGAGCCCGCAAACCCCGTTTTCTCTATTACCGATTGGAGTAGAGAGATCGTGGGCGCTGTAGCCTCGACCCGCTTATTCAACGTGTCTATCGCGAACGGGGGCAGGGGTGCCGGCACAGCAGCTGTGAAAATCTACGATCATAGAGGCTCGCCTGCCGCTGAGGTGAAAGTGAATCTTCAACCTGGTGAGATGCGCAACCTGTCTCTCGAGATCAGCTTGCCAAGCGCAAGGGGCGTATACTCGTGGACTGTGAAAGCCGAGAACATCGCGACAGGCAGGGTTGACGATGAGGAAAGTTTCCGCGTCGAAGCCAGGGACCTGTACCTTAAAAGCCGCAGCGCTCTCTACTTCACCGCTTTCGAGAAAATCACGAAGGACTGGCACCAGGAGGGTGGCAGCTGGAGTATAGATAACGGTAGCGGCCGCAGCGCGCTCCTAGGGAAGGATAATGATAAAGGGCCAGGTGGGGCCTCCTTCTTGTACCGCGAGCTGCCACCTGTAAGCTTTTTAGAGGCAGGCGTCCAGATACTGAGGGACTCGCCTCCCCCCACTCGGTACGGGCTAGCTCTTATGAGTGCCACTCCTTCATCTTCCTCGTATACATTCTACGCAGTCTGCGTCGACTATAAGGGGGGAGATAAAGGGTTCAGAATCGACTACTACGATGGGTCAATCTGGAAAACTGTCAACAGCACATCTTTTAACCCTGCTAAAGAGTGGTACACTCTGCTCGTGAAGTGGGGGCCAGCGGGCATAGAGGCCTACATATACGCTTCCGACGGCAGCCTGAAGGCTTCCCTGAAGCACAGTCCTAGCGGCTTCAACCCGAACCACGTTGCGCTAATCGTGGATGATGGTGAAGCCTACTTCGACAACTTCGTTCTGGCGACAGGAGGCGCGGGAAGCGTGAAGGTAGATGGCCTGCAGCAGGGCTGGCGCGTAGAGCTCTACTCCGGTGACAGGCTGGTGGCTAGCGGTACCGCTGAGGGCAGCCGGGCTATGCTCGACGTGGTTACCGACCTGGTGGTGCTGAACGCTAAGATAGTTGTGAAGGATTCTGCTGGAAGAGAAGTTATCAGCAGAAACCTGGACACTGTCGTCGGGGGAGACGAGTACTCCTACAGCGTGTAGCTCGCTTTTCTTCACGCTCCCACCGCCTCCCAGGCGCCGGCAGTTTCCCCACCTACGGGTTGCCGAGCAGCGAGAAAGCATTTCCGAGGAGTTTACCGCCTGCTCAACGCGAGACATGTTTAAAGCTGTTTTTCAGCTTCCTTTAAAGCGCTCGAAAGCTCGCCGTAGACTTCTTTCGCGAAGACTTGGATCAGCCTCTCGTAGAGCTTCTCGTCAACGCCGATCGCTCTCTTCCGCACGACTTCTCTCACGATGCTGTACGAGTAGAGCATGATGCTCAGGTTCCAGTAAAGGGCTTTAACTACTGCAACAGCTTCAGCTGTATTCGAGGAGAGGCCGGCGAGCTCTCTAGCGAAAGCTCCCATCGTCTCTACCATAAGCTGTTCCTTCACACCGCTTTTCACGTGAGCGAGGCCGATCTTCGCAACTAAGATCGCGTGCCTATCGCCGTAGTCACCGCCGAAAACTGCAGCGAGCCAGTACTTAAACAGCTCTGCAGCTCTCTCCAAGGTTAAGCCGGACCTCTGAACGCACTCCCGGCCCTCAGGATCAGCTAGCAGCGAGCTCGCAGCAGCGCTAACGATAGCGTCTGCAGAGGCCGCGACGCGGCCAGCCATCGCCCGGAGCGCTTGCACATCGTCTGGAGTTATGTTGAGGAAGCTTCTGCACCGCTTACCCATCTCCACTATACGCGCAGCAAACTCGCTGTTCTCGCTCACGGAGCAGGTATTCAGCGCTCTACCTATAACGTTAATCAATGCTGCTGTCCAAGCAGCGAATCTGTTTCGCCCTCGACAGCACCGTCAAGCTGGCGAGCCCCGCCGGACGGCATTTCTTAAACCGCTTCGCCACGCAGTGCACCCTCATCGACAACGCTTAGAGCAGCTCACTGAGCCTAGACCCGCAAGCCTGAGGCAACGCTCTTCCTTGAGTAGCTCGCCTGCAGCTTCCCACCGCTTAGGCTCCTGGGGTTCGGGCTCTACCGAGCTCCATGGCTGCTCGCGGCGGTTCCGGGCATGGGCCGCGAAAGCAGTTGTAAGCCGTTTGGGTTAAGGTATTTAAGCACCATCGTGCGCGTCTAAGACGGTGGTGGTGTGGCTCGGGTCGAGGTGAAGAATCTTCTAAAGCGGTTTGGAAAAGTGGTTGCTGTAGACAGGGTTTCGTTCGAGGTGAAGGACGGCGAGTTCATGGTCTTGCTGGGACCCAGCGGCTGCGGTAAGACCACTACGCTCCGCTTGATCGCCGGCCTGGAGACGCCTGACGACGGTGAGATCTACATCGGCGACCGTCTGGTGAACGACTTGCCCCCCAAGGACAGGGACATCGCGATGGTCTTCCAGAACTACGCTCTCTACCCCCACATGAAGGTTTACGACAACATCGCGTTCCCGCTGAAGATCCGGAAGCTCCCAAAGGAGGAGATCGACAAGAGGGTTAGGGAGGTCGCGAAACTCCTGAGAATCGAGGAGCTCCTCGACAGGTACCCGAGGCAGCTGAGCGGTGGGCAGCAGCAGAGAGTAGCGCTTGGAAGAGCTCTCGTGAGGAAGCCCCAAGTCTTCCTGATGGATGAGCCGCTCAGCAACCTCGACGCGAAGCTGAGAGTCTACATGAGGGCTGAGCTGAAGAGGCTGCAGAGAGAGCTCGGCATCACCACGATCTACGTCACCCACGACCAGGCGGAAGCCATGACGATGGCGGACCGCGTCGCGGTGATGAACGAGGGTAAGGTGATGCAGCTCGCCTCCCCCCACGAGCTTTACTACAAGCCCGCCAACACCTTCGTAGCAGGCTTCATCGGAGCCCCAGCGATGAACTTCATTGACGCGAGCGTGGATGTCAGGGATGGTGAAGCTTTCCTGGATACAGGAGTCTTCAGGATAAAGCTGCCTAGAAGCATGTCCGAGGTTCTGCTCAAAGCCGGCCCGCCGAGCGAGGTAATCTTCGGCATCAGACCTGAGCACATTACCGTCTCGAAGGAGCCGATCCCCGGGGGCTTCAAGGTAGAGGTGTTCGTCACAGAGCCGCTCGGCTCGGAGACAATAATCGACTTCCGGCACATGGACCAGCTCGTCAAGGCGAAGTACCCCGGCCCCTTCGAGGCAATGCCAGGCGATACGATCTACGTAGCGTTCCAGCTCGAAATGGCGCACATCTTCGACAAGAAGACCGGGAAAGTTATCGCTTAACCGCAATCCAATTCTCAAAGTTTTTCTTCAGAAGCGAAGCAGGTCCAGCTTTTAGCAGAGTCCATCACCTTCTGTCCTGGAAACGTATTTAAATGACCTTTATAAGGTTTTCCAAATTGGTTAATATATAGTGTTATGTAGTTCATCTACGGACATAACATGTCCACCACGAGGAGAGATTTCCTCAAGCTGGCTGCAGTAGGGGCAGGAGCGCTTGTCTTAGGGCTTGCTGGAGGTTACCAGTGGGGCGCTTCTACAGCTGCGCCTCCTGCTAAACCGCCCGTAACGTACTCCCTATCTGTGCTTGGGCGGGACGCAGAGCACCAGGATATCAACACTGCGGTTATCGACTTCTTCACTCGCGAGAACCCGAACTTCAAGGTGGAGTACTCCCCGCTAGCATACAGCCCCCTCTACGACAAGATCGTGCTAGCGCTAAAGGAAGGTAGCAGCGCTTACGACTTAGTGTACATGGACGACCCGTGGCTTCCCCAGTTCGGCGAGATGGGTTGGCTGACAGACCTCGAGGCTCTAGCGAGAGACGCGGGGGTCAAGCTGGACTTGGGAGACTTCCCGGATGTTCTCGTCGAGGTGGGCAGGCACCCCTACAAGACTGGGAAGCTGATCGCGATGCCTCAGCTGGGTAACGTGCAGATCTTCGCGTACCGCAAGGACGTGTTTGACAAGCTAGGTCTTTCCGAGCCCGCAACGTGGACGGACGTGCTTAACGCCTGCAAGAAGATCAAGGACTCGGGGCTCGTCGAGCACCCGATCGCGTTTAGAGGCGCGAAAGGCAACCCCGTGGCGACCGCGTTCCAGCCGATTCTCTACGCTTTCGGCGGGAAAATCGTTTCCGACGACTTGAAGAAGAGCGCGCTCGACTCTAAAGCAGTCGAGGCTATCGAGTTCTTCTTGGAGCTGAAGAAGTACGCCCCTCCGGGTGTGGAGAACTTCGGCACCCCCGATGTCCGGGACAGGCTGATCGGCGGCAGGATCGCTATGAGCACTGAGGTCTGGCCCGGCTGGATCAAGGACGCGGACAACCCGGCGGTCAGCAAAGTCCCCGGCCTCCTAGCCTACACCACCACTCCTGGTGAGCGGACTAAGCCTTCACCGCTGCTCGGCGTCTGGTACTGGGGCATCCCGGCAGGTTCCCAGAACAAGGAGGCCGCTCTCCAGTACATCCTCTACACGACTAGCGCGAGGATGCAGAAGCTCATGGCTATCGTGAAGGGGCTGCCGCCCGTCCGGTCGAGCGTGGGGGAGGATAAGGAGGTTGTCGGGCTGCGGAGGTGGATTGCCGTCCAGGTTAAAAGCCTCAAGGTTGCGGTGCCACGGCCTAGGACGCCCCTCTGGTCCAAGGTAGAGGATATCTTCGGCAGCTACCTTAACCAGGTTCTCGCAGGTACTATAAAGCCTGCGGACGCAGTGGCGAAGATGTCCGACGAGATCGATAAAGTCCTGGCGGGAGGATAGGGAAGGGCGGTAGCGGGTATGAAAAAAGTTTCTTTTTTACTCCTCTTGCCAGCGCTCACGATGCTTCTTTTTGTAACAGTTTACCCAATCCTGAGCACTTTTTACTACTCGCTTCATCGCTACAACCTGCTAACAGGCGAGTTTAAGTTCACGGGCCTCCAAGAGTACATAGAGCTCCTGAACGACGAGGTCTTCAGGATCAGCATCTTTAACACTCTGGTGTTCTCTTTGACGGCAACGCTCACTCAAACGTTTCTCGGACTCGCGATAGCAGTTCTCGTGAACCAGGAGATCGCCGGGAAGCGGTGGATCATTCCTCTCATCGTCTTGCCGAACATGTTCTCCGTCGTCGTGGTCAGCTCCATGTGGAAGCTAATGCTCGACTACGATACTGGCCTCGTCAACTACATCCTAAGAGCGCTAGGGCTACCGCCCCAAGCTTGGCTGACCAGCCTGAGCCTCGCTCTCCCGAGCATTGTTCTCATCGACACGTGGCAGTGGACCCCCATCTGCTTCCTCATCTTCCTCGCCGGGCTGCAGTCCATACCCAAGGAGCTCTACGAGGCTGCGGTCGTGGACGGTGCCTCTCCTCTGAGGACTTTCCGGAGCATCACGCTCCCGCTTCTCAAGCCTTACATCGCTCTAGTCCTACTGCTGAGGAGCATTGACACGTTCCGGCTCTTCGACAAAGTCTACCTCCTTACGGGTGGCGGGCCGGCTCACGCCACGGAGACAATCTCTCTCTACATCTTCAAGGCGGGGCTCGTATTCTGGGAGATAGGGAAGGCCTCGGCAGCCTCTTTCACAATGCTGCTCATAATACTCGCCGTTAGTGCCTTGTACGTGAAGAGGGTGATTTTCCAGTGAGGACTTGGGAGAGAATCCTCCTCTACGCAGCCATCGGGATAGTGCTAGCCTGGACTCTGATCCCCATCTACTGGACTGTCAACGTCTCCCTCAAGACAGGCTTAGAAGTCTACGAAGTCTTCTCGGCAAGCTTCAAGCTCGATAACTACATCAAGCTGCTCAACGAAGGCTTCCTAAGATACCTCTGGAACACGATATACCTTGCCTCCCTCACCACGGCTCTTTCCCTTCTCCTCGCGGTCCCAGCCTCCTACAGCCTCTCGAAGCTCCCGATGAGCGAGCAGCTCCGGATGGGCTTCCTCGCGTGGACGCTCTTCTCGAGAACTATCCCTCCCATAGTCCTGATAATCCCCATCTACACCATGTACGCCCAGCTGAAGCTTCTAGACAGCTTAAACTCGGTAGCTATCGCCTACCAGGTCTACACGCTCCCCTTCTCGATCTGGATGATGCTCGGCTTCTTCAGGGCCACCCCCCGGGAAGTGGAGGAAGCTGCGAAAGTCGACGGCGCCGGCCCGCTCACCATCATGGCCAGGATCCTACTACCCATAGTCGCCCCCGGGATAGTGGCCACCGCTATCTTCTGCTTGCTCATGTCGTGGAACGAGTTCCTCTACGCAGTGATCCTCCTGCACAGCCCGAGGAACTACGTGGTCCCCCTCGTGATCGCGGGCTACATTTCGGAGTGGGGAGTCAAGTGGGGTGAGATGGCCGCCGCAGGCATAGTTTCATCGCTCCCCATGCTGCTCTTCACAGGCTACGTCCAGCGCCACCTCATCCTCGGCTTCATGCGCCGCTAGCAAAACCGTTGCTTTTCTCCTCCTGCTCTAAGGCGGCTAGCGCGGGGTCCAGAAGCTGAAATCCTGCCGAAGCCTCGAGCAGCAGCGGCAAAGCACAGCCGTGGGGCTTGCGCGGCGAGAGCCCTGCTGCTACCGCGTAATACCCAGCTCCGAGAGCTCGCGGGATACGCGGTGCACTACCTCGACCCACTCCCCGCGGGGGGCGGCTGTCTTCTTGTCGTAAAGCTCCCAGAACGGCTTGCCGGGGCTCGGGCTCTGCAGCTTGCTCTCGTAGCGCTTGTAGAGCTCCCATGCCACGTCGCACGCCGACTCCACGCTTAGACCCGCGGAGGCTACAGCCTTGCCCACCTCAGCCATGAACTGGGCTTCTAGACCCCCGCCGTTCGGCGCGGTCCCGTTGGCGGGGACGGGGCCGAGCAGGTGGAGGCCGGCTGCCACTACCGCTATAGTGTTCGCAGCGATCTCGTAGAGGTACTCGGCTGTGCCGAGGCCGCAAGCAGGCCACACGTCCGCGACTAGCGGCAGCTTAAGGTGCTCGTTCGCTAAGCCGACCGCGACCTGCACCCACATGCACTCGGCTGAAGATGTTGCCTTCTTGACGATGTGCGTCGGGTGCACCAGCACGTAGCCAGCCCTGTAGGCGGCCAGGGACAGGATGATCTCGGCGACTGAGACGATCGCGGAGCCGGCAGGCCCCCTGGCGAAGCCTCCGACAACCGGGTCTACGAGCGCCGCGCCGATCACCCCCTTCTCGAGCCCAACCTGCGCTTTCGCCAGCTGGCTGTAGTCTGTTTTCAGCTCGTTGAGCACGGGCAGAAGCTGCGCGTCACCCTCCACCAGGAGCCCCAGCGACATCGCTGCCAGGCTGCCCACGCTCGAGACGCTGCTCTCCCCAGCTAGCAGGTGCATGCCGGGCCTACCCGCGTCGGCTAGAGCCCTCCTCAGGTAGGCGAGCTCCCGGATGCCCGCGGCCGCCTCGCTGGCCGCGCCAGCCCTCACCGCGACTCCGGAAACCTCCTGCAGGCTGCCGTGGTCCAGGGCGTCTACGAGCGGCTGCTGCGCGTACGACAGGGCGGTGGCGTAGAAGTACTCCTCCGGAACGGGGGTCCCGGCGAGCCCGCCGAAGACGAAAGGCCTCCTCCGGTCCCCGGGCAGGCGCGCCCACAGCGTCCTCGAGTCGAGGCCCCTCCCCAAGGTGAGCTCGCGCCGAGCGCTCTCCAGAGCTTCCCGAAGCTCCTCCTCGGCGAACTTTGCTACCCTGCTCTCCTCGAGGACGTACAGCCCCGTCTCCAGCGCGAGCGCGAACCCCGCCTCGTAGACCGCCTTCCCGACGCCCCTGTCGAGGGGGAAGGGGTGTGCCGCGTCGTAAGCTACGCCGTACTCTTTCTCGAGCTCGGCAACGCGCTTGGAGACGTGCTCGAGGTCGAACTTCCTCTGCTCCACGTACACTCCTCTGCGGGCACGCTCCTCGACGAGCAGCGGGGTAAGCATACCGGCCCAACCACCGCTACGCGCTCATATCTTGTGCGCTAGGTGCGAGACACAAGCTTCCGGCACTTCTCCACAGCTTCCACGGCGTCCTTCGCGTACGCGTCAGCCCCCACTTCTCTAGCGAACTCCTCGGTGACCGGCGCCCCGCCTACTATCACTCTCACTCGGTCCCTCAGGCCAGCCGACTTGAGAGCGTCGATCACGTTCCTCATCTCGATCATTGTCGTCGTGAGCAGAGCGCTCATTCCGACGATGTCTGGCTCGTACCTCTCCACCGCTTCCACGAACTTCTCAGGAGGTACGTCCACGCCGAGGTCGATCACCTCGAAACCATCCACCCGCAGCATAGTCGCCACGAGGTTCTTCCCCAGGTCGTGGATATCCCCTTTCACAGTGCCGATGACCACGCGCCCCCTCCTCGCCTGCGCGGCCCCCCTCTCGAGGAGAGGCTGCAGGAGGCTCACAGCTCTAGTGAAGATGTCCGCCGAGATCATGAGCTCCGGGAGGAAGTACTCCCCCCTCTCGAACTTCTCGCCAACCTCCCGCATGCCCGGCGTCAAGCCCCCCTCGATGACCTCCAGAGCGCTGCACCCGGCTTCTAAAGCCTCCCTCACGAGCTCCAGGACAGCGCCCTCCTCTAGCGCCGAGAGAGCGGCTCTAACCTTAGCCAGAGCCTCCGGGCAGCCCACAAGCCCCTAACAGCGCTCCCCCGATATTCTTTTCCCCGGCGCGGCTCCGGGAGCCGCTGGCCTCCCGCCGGGTCACCGGAGAAGAAAAAAGCTTCGCTTACGGCTAGTCTTCCGGCTCGTCAGCCACGTACCGCTTCACGAGAGCCAGGTAAGAAGCGAGGATGAACACCGCCATAGACGCAGCGAGGAAAGCGAGGATGACGCCGACCAGGGGGACGGGGATCTCCAGGTACAGGTTGGCGAAAGCTCTCGCCGGGAGAGCCTCGTAGCCGGCGTAGACGAGGTTCGGGTACTTGACACCGCTGTTGAGAGTTTCGCCCGCCAGCGCGGTCAGGACCGCCAGCGCTGCGAGAGGCTTCACGCTGGGCGCCGAGCCCCGGTTCAACCTCCTCAGAGCCCTCAACGAGAGCGCAGCCAGAGCAGCTACAGCCGCCACCTTCGCGGCTAGCAGCGGGTTGAAGGTAACGACCTCGAAGAACAGCGGAGAGTACTGGGAGAGGCCTAGCCAGTAGGCTGGGCCGAGAGCGAGCTGCGCGAAGAGAGGGTAGGCTCCGAGCTTCAGCGCGAAGCTCAAGCCTCTCGCGTCCCTTCCCAGCTCGGCTACCCAAGCGGAGGCGAAGCCCCCCACCGAGATCACCGCAGCGACCGTGTGGAGGTAGAGGAGCCAAAAGAGAGGGTTCCCGTAGGCTAGGAGGCCCGGGTGGCCGCCTCCCTGAAGGTAGTGGCCGATAGCTAGGGGGTAGTGCATTTCCGCGAACACTGCTCTGAAGCCGAAGGGGATGCCGAACCCGGAGAGCGCCATCACCCACATGATCAAGGCGTGCGCGCGCGGGCTGATCCTCCCCCACGTGTACCAGGAGGCAGCTATAGCGGGGATCCTCACCATGATCGAAGAGACCGCTACGGCAAGGGGGATGAAGAGAGTGTTCGTCGCGAGCGTGAGGAGGGGCGTGAAGAAGCCTGCCAGGAAGACGGTGATCACTGTGCCCCAGACACCGCTGTAGAGCTCAGTGACGAGGAGCAGCTTGAGGAACCTGCGCGAAGCGAGCTCGAGCTCCCGGTCGCCCCTCTTGTAGGCGAGCCAGCGGGTCCACGCTGCCGCAAGCCCGGTGCCGAGCGTGATCGAGACGAAAGCTATGTGGATCAGGAGGGCGAGGCCGAGCCCCGCGAACCCGAGGAAGACCGTGTCCACGGCTCTCACCTCTTCTCGAGAACCCCGACGCTCTTCGAGGCTACTAGGTACATGGCGCAAACCCCGGCTAAGCCCACCGCGGCTATGAATAGAGCTGCCCAAGCGATGAAGGCGGGGTTCTGCGCTAGAGGCACAGGCGTGGCCAGCTCCTCCGGCGTCAGCAGCCCGTAGACGGTCCAAGGCTTCCGGCCCACCTCCCTCACAGCCCAGCCGAGCGCGGACGGCGTCACCGTCCCCGCTACAGCTAAAGCTGAGAGGATGAGGATGCGGCGCCTCTCACCGCCCAGGAGCGAGGTGACCTTCACCGCGAGGGGTGAGAGCAGGGGGATCCTGACGAACGAGAGGAGGAGCGCAGCCACAGCTAAGCCGCCGACCACCGCTGCCGCCACTTTCGCGTAGTAAGCGTAGTGGACTAGCTCGAGGAGGCGCTCCGCCCTCCTGAGGTCGGCTACGCACAAGTCTCTCAGCTTCACTTCTTCGAGCTTCTGCACGCTGGCCGAGTCCAGCGCCGCCAGGTAGGGGTACAGGTCGAGCTTTCTCGCCAGCTCGCCCAGCGTCAACCCTCCCAGCTTCTCGCAGGACTCGTAGAAAGCGTCAAAGCCCTGGATCGGCTTGGAGGGGTCTCCGTACGCGATGAGCGCCACTACAGGGTTGTGGTAGGTCTCCCTCGCGCCCTCCATCATGGCGAACTTCGTCGGGTTGAACTTCACCACCGCCTCGCCCATGAAGTGGGCGAACACCGGTGCCTGAAGGACGAAGAGCACCGCCAGCATCAGCACGAGGGGCTTCAAGACGCTCAAGTACTCCGGCGCCCCCGTCCTGTAGTACCTGTACGCCCAAGCCGCCACGACGAGAGACAGGGCGATCAAAACCCCTGCGAGAATGTTGTGAAGCGCGGAGATCGCAGCGTAAGGGTTGTAGAGGGCGGCTAGCGGGTCCTCGAGTACCACGCCCAGCTTCTCCGAGAGCCCCGGCCTCTCCAGGAGCACGGAGACCGGCACGCCCTCAGCCAGCGCGGAAACCTTCAAGGCGACGAGCTTAGCCTCGTCGACAGCGTCCGGCCCGAACTCCGGCATGAAGGGGTAGAGAGCCTGAGCGAGAGCACCCGTACCCCAGGGAGCCTGCATCCAGCTGTTCACGGCAGTGATCAGGAAAGCCGAGAAGAACGCGAAAACCGTGTAAAGCGCAATAACAGCGATGCTGACCAGGGCCTTAACCCTCCCGAGAGTCACGTAGAAGAGGACTAGCAGCGCGATCTCTAGAGTGAAAGCGATCAGCTCGAGCGCTAGCGGGGCGAGCGCCGCGGTAGCTATAGCCAGGTTCACGCCGGGCCAAACCTGCACGAGCCCGAACTCCACCAGAGTGCCTGTGATCGCCCCTAAAGCGAAGTTCAGCACAAGCACTCGAGTCATCAGCTTAGCAGCCCTCATGTAGACCCCGCCCCCCTCCCGCCGGCTCATCCACAGCATGGCGGCAATCGCGAAAGGCAAGCCCAGCGTGAGAGAGAC
Organism: Thermofilum sp.; assembly: GCA_038741495.1. NCBI lineage: Archaea > Thermoproteati > Thermoproteota > Thermoprotei > Thermofilales > Thermofilaceae > Thermofilum > Thermofilum sp. The sequence goes on from JAVYKX010000003.1 coordinate 121,568, forward strand.
GAAGAACGCGTGGAAGTAGATCCCTAGAGCGCTCAGGTGGAGCAGAGGGGCAACGCTCGACATACGCTTTCAAAAGCCAACCCATCAAACTTAAACTTTTTCCATAGCATTAGATATTCGAACCACAGAGCAGCCCGCAACGCTTTAACCGTTAGAAGCGCTTAGCGCTCGATGGCCTCGGCAGGCAGAAAGCCGCTCCTCGCCAACGGGAGCGTAGTGCAAGACTACGAGCCGCTCTACCGCTACTGGGAAGCCGCCAGGAGGAGAGGACTCGAGGAAGTCACCATCGGAGCGGAAGAGCTGGAGCACATAGAGAGGAGAGTCCGCGAAGGAGGCAGAATACCCCTCCTCCAGCTACGGCAAGAGCTCGCCGCCCAGCTACTCCGTAAAGTCGACGAGAACGCAGCGGAAGAAGCCTACAAGTCCCTAGGAGTCGAGATCCCGCGGACCGCAGCCAGGCAGCGGATCGCCGAGATCCTAGCCGGCTGGGCGCTCGAAGCAGCGAAAACCCTGGGAATCATCGAGTTCAAAGGCTGGCTCTCGAGCAAGAACTAAATCCTGAAGCCGCCAACCTCTCTACCTATCAGGCGAGGGCCACGCGCCAGTTGCGCTGCACCGAGTGTCTCCGGGCTGCTGGCGTCGAGGCTTTAAAAGCCGAGAGGGCTCTCCGGCCGGCTTCGAGGAGAGAGCTGTTGCCTGGTGAGGGCTGGCGCGCTCCAAGGATCCTACTTCAAAACCGCTCTCTTCAGCTCGGCTACGTCTCGATGAAGCTCCGTGAGCGTTTTCAGCATCTCAAGCATGGTGCTCTGCATACCTGCCAGAGTCTTTTGCAGATCGCCTATAACTACGTATACACCGTCGATCCTCTTGCTCATTTCATCTATCCTCTTGTTTGTCTCAGAGATCCTGGCGCTGAGCTCGGCTGCCATGGCGTCGACTCTTTTATTCGTCTCGTCTATTCTCTTGTTTGTCTCGGATATCCTGGCGCCCAGCTCCGCTATCGCAGCGTCTATTCTCTTGTTTGTTTCATCTATCCTCTTGTTTGTCTCAGAGATCCTGGCGCTGAGCTCGGCTGCCATGGCATCTATTCTCTTGTTTGTCTCGGATATCCTGGTGCCGAGCTCCGCCGCCACGGTGTCTATTCTCTTGTTCGCCTCGTCGATCCTCTTGCCGAGCTCGGCTGCCACAGCGTCTATTCTCTTGTTTGTCTCGGATATCCTGGCGCTGAGCTCGGCTGCCATGGCGTCAACTCTTTTATTCGTCTCGTCGATCCTCTTGTTCGTCTCGTCTATTCTCTTGTTGAGCTCCGCCGCCACGGCATCGATCCTCTTGTTTGTCTCAGAGATTCTGGCGCCGAGCTCCGCCGCCACCGTGTCAATCTTCTCGCTCAGCCTGTCGACTCTCAAGTGGATGTTCGCGACCGCGCGGTCAACAGACTCCCTCAGCTTTCCCAGCTCGCTCTGAGTATCCCTCACCGTCGCAATCATCAAGACGACCAGGTCCTCAACCTTCAGCCGCTCACCCTTCTCCAGCTTCCTCCAAACAGCTTCAACCGCCTTGTCGACCGCCACGGAGAGCAGCTGCTCAGCCACGAGAAAGCGGCGCAGGCCCAGTAGATACGCTTTTCGCCCCGCCCGGCAGCCGGGGCCGAGCCCCAGGAGTCGAGCGCCCAGCGGAGCCCGCAGCCCAGCTGGAGGCCGCGAGGGTAGAGCCCGCCGGGCGGGGAACGCCCCGCGCAGGCAGGAGCCAGCTGAAACCCAGCCGAGGCCCGGCGGTTAACGTTTTAGGGTGTTGCCGCGAGTATACCTGGTGCCCGCCTCGGTCTACACCTTCACGGTCGAGCTCGTGCCGCTCGAGCGGTTCATCGTCACAGCTTGGAGCGGCAGCTTCGCCGTCCGAGTGCTCTACGACGTGCTGAAGAGGAGGGGCATCGAGTTCGGGAAGAAGGAGAGGAAGCCTTTCACCGCCGAGCCCCTCCTGGTGGATGGAGAGTACCTACTCTCAGGCTTCTACGTGAACCTGAAGGGAGAGCCCCACCCCCAGCTCGGGTGGAGAACGGTGGAGGCTGGGCAGCGGCTCACGTTCCGCTACCACTTCCTTGACGAAGCTCTCTCGAGGACCTTCCTGGAGGCGCTCGCCAGCGAGCCCATGCTCGACGAGCCAGCCACCCGGCTCGAGCTCGTCGAGATCTCCTTCGAGCAGGTGGAGATCCCGAAGCCCAGCCCCCCTCCATCCAGAGTCGTGGTGGAGAGGCTGGTGTTCACCGCGCCCACCTGCGTCCAGTTCTACGGCTACGACGTCCTCTACCCCTCACCAGTCAGGATCATGCTCAGCGCGCTGAAGAAGTACGCAGCCCTCTCGGGCGTGGACACGAAGACCGCGGCGGAGCGCGTACACAAATCCGTCGAGATCGCCGGGACGCCGCGCGTCAAGCGAGTCTACGTCGACATCGGCGAGGGGAGGATCGTGCCGGCCTTCATGGGCGAGGCAACCCTAGTGATGAGGGGAAGCGAGGATCTACCACTACTCCTCGCAGCCCTCAAGCTTGCGGAGCGGCTCGGCGTGGGAGTATCCACCTCGATCGGCTTCGGCAGGTTCAAGGTAGCCGGGCCCCCAGCCGCCCCCCAGCCCGCCGAGCCCCGCGGCACCTAGGCCCTCGCCCGGCCGCGGAGACCCCGCCCGAGCGGCTCCAGCCAGCCTACAGGAGCAGCAGGACAGGTGTCCGTCACCGCTCCGGAGCCTGGCGTGGGAGGGGGGTGCGGCGCTCGAGCTCCTCGAGCTCTTCCGGGTAGCGACCCTGAAGGCTTCGGTTAACACTTCGAGTGGAAGCCGGGGTAGAAATGTATATATACGGGAAATGCATTTCTTTTTAGAAGTATGTTTCCAGACAGCATCTGGGAGAAAGTGCGTGCGCTGGCGGCGGGAGACCTGATAGCGGAGCTCAGGGGGTGGAGGGCGGAGCTTGTGGGGCCGAGGCATTCCTTCATGCCGACGGCCTCGGAGCTCAGCTCCCCGTGCCCCACCAAGAGGGACGTCTACCTTTCGAGAGTTCTGAGGGCGAAGCCTCCCGACGATCGCGCCATGAAGGCAGGCGCCCAGCTCCACTCAGCCTTCCTGGAACCCTTCCGTGTCGCGTTGAGGAGAGGGCGCGTTGTCGAGTCGCTCGCCCACGCTAAGGCGAAGCTGCTGCGGGGCTTGAGCAGTGAGCTGAGAGCCAGGGCTGCCGAGTGCTTCGACCTCGGCGCGTCGCTGGCCTCAGCCTGGCTGTACAGTGGGAGGCGCCTTCCCCTCGCAGTTGAGCCGGAGCTGCCCGGCAGCCCGATAGGGCTCTCGGGCGTGGTGAAGCCGGACCTGGTCGTAGGGGTGATACCTCTGGACTTCGTGCTCGGGGATGGGGAGAGGAAGGACGTCGGGGTGGCGGCCTACGCGATGGCTCTCGAGGCTAGCACCTTCACGCCCGTGAACTTCGGCATCGTGGTGAGCTTCCAGTGGAGCGGGTCGGTCTCCTGGCGCGTGGTGATAGTGGACGACGAGCTTAGGCGCAGAGCGCTAGAGCTGAGGGACGACCTCGCGGGCATCGTGGAGCGGGGGGAGGATCCCGGGAGGGCGGAGCGCTGCCCCCAGCTTTGCGCGTGGAGGGGTGTCTGCTTTGAGGGCCTTGTTCGTGTCTAAGCCGTGCAGGGTGTACGCTAGGAAGGGGGTCGTGGAGGTCAGAACAGCGGACGGCGAGAGGGTTGAAGTGAGCCCTGCGCTCTACGACTCTCTAGTGCTCGCGACTCGCGCAGCGCAGGTGACGAGCGCCGCCCTCTCGCTGATGGCGCAGCAGGGTGTGGACCTGGTCGTGCTGGGGCACAGAGGGGACCCGGTGGCCAGACTCTACCCGTGCGTGATCAACAAGACTGTAGCGACCCGCGTAGCGCAGTACAGAGCCATGCTCGACGGGAGAGGGCTCGAAGCGGTGAAGAGCATAGTCGAAGCAAAAGTGAGGAACCAGGCAGCGGTGCTGAGGTACGCGGCGAAGTCCAGGAGGGAGGAGTGGCCCGCGCTGGAAGCCGAGAGGATCGCGGTGATCGCCGACGAGGTGAGGGCCTGCAAGCCGGACGCGGCAAAGCTCATGGAGCTGGAGGCGAAGGCCGCGAGGATCTACTGGCAAGCTGTCGCGAAGCTTCTACCCCCAGAGCTGGGGTTCGAGGGGAGGGACCCTATGGCGAGCGACCCGTTCAACCTCGCGCTGAACTACGGCTACGCCATCCTCTACCACAGGTGCGAGCGGGCCCTCCTCCTCGTCGGCCTCGACCCCTACGGCGGCTTCATGCACGTGCCGAGGAGCGGCAGCCAGTCGCTGGTCTACGACTTCGCGGAGCAGTTCCGGCCCGTTGCGGTGGACAAGCCCCTCATCTTCGCGGGCGCGAGGCTCGAGGTCGTGAACGGAGTGCTCTCGCGTGAGTCGCGGAGGGCGGTGGCTCAGGCGGTGCTCGCAGCGCTGTCCAAGCCCCACGGGGACGGGTCCTCGAAGGCTGAGCTCGACGCGATCATCCTGCGCAAGGCGGCGCAGCTCGCCTCCTTCCTGAGGGGCTCGGAGCCGGTCTACCCCGCCTACAGGGTGAGGTGGTAGCTTGAGGCTAGTTGTCATCTACGATATCTCCGACGACTCCGCCAGGGAGCGCGTGGCCAGGAAGCTGAAGCTGCTCGGCCTCACGAGAGTGCAAAGGAGCGCGTTCGTCGGCGTCGGCGGAGTTGCGAGAGCGAAGGACGCTGCCAGGGCGGTGCAGCCCCTCATCGAGCCCGCGACCGACTCGGTGATCGTGCTCGCCGTGCCTAGCATCAGCCTGAAGAGAGCGCTGGTCCTGGGGACCCCGATGGCGCCGCTGGAGGCGGTGAGGCCCTACGCAGCCCTGTAGCGAGCCACTCCCGGTGAGGCTCCTCAAGGAGTACGCGTACTGCCCGCGCTACGCCTACCTGCAGCTCTCCGTCCAGAGAAGCTACGTGACCGAGTCCATGAGAGCGGCGCTAGCGCTGGGAGACCCCCTCGCTGGGCTGGAGGCGCAGGGGTGGAGGGTCGCTACGAACGTCCGGGTAGCGAGCCGGAGGCTCTGCCTGTGGGGCTACGCGGACGCCCTGCTGGTCAACGGGAAGCTTGTGCGGGTAGTAGAGGTGAAAGCCCTCACCCCCGTCTCGAGGAAGGCGCTCAGAGGCAGGCTCCGCCACTTCCTCGCCCAGGCCGTAGCCTACGGGATGTGCGCCGAAGAGACTCTCCACCTAACCCTCGACGGGGTCGTGGTCCTGGGCCGCGAGGGCGCTGTGCTCGAGAAGGTAACCCCCGCGCTGAGGCGGTACGTCGAGTCCCTCGCCTCCGGGCTCAGGGCGGTCGTGGAGCAGGGGAGGGCGCCCGCACCCCTGCGTGGGCCGAAGTGCGGGTACTGCGCTTACGCCGAGCTCTGCTCCGCTCTCGGCCGGGGCTGAAGCCCCACACCCTCGCCGCCGTGCCTCGTCCTCCTCTCGCGCACCTCGACGAGGACAGGGTACCGCACGGCCACGCCCGAGACGAGAGCCACGCCGGTCGGGAGGTGGGGGAGGACTCTCGCGTAGCTTCCGAGAACGGGCTTGAGGGCAGCGATGTCCGTCGGGCTGTCCATGCGGAGCGCGATCTTGGTCCCGCACTGGCTCAGCACGTCCCTGTCCAGTCCCACGGCGCGCTGGCTCGCGACGACTAGGCTCGCGGCGAACTTCCTCCCCTCGCGCGCCACCGTCCTCAGCGCAGTCTTCGCGAAGCTCTCCTCCTCGATGGGCAGGAACCGGTGCGCCTCGTCCACCACCAGGACGAGCGGCGGGGCCTCGCCAGCCTTCCTCGCCTCGAAGAGCGTCCACACGATCGCTCCTACGAGAGCCCTCGTCACGTGGGATGGTAGGCCCAGCCCCACGTCGACGACCGTGCACTCACCCTCCGAGATGTAGAGCGGCACGTCACCACCCGAGAAAACCCCGTACGTCTTCAGCATCCTGAGCCTCCGCTCCAGCGCGATCACCGTCTCGCGCCTGAACCGGTACGCGGCGGCAACCCTCCTCACCGCCTCGAGGATGTCGTCGATCCCCGGCCCCTCCGCCTCCTGCCAGGCGAGGTAGAGGAGGTCCCTCTGAACCTCCGTCATCTCGGCAGCCTCAGCCACCGCCTCCGGCGAGACCAGCCCGGCCTCCACAGCGAGCCTATCAGCCCTCACCACCCTCGTCGGGTAGCGCTCCCCGAGCGTCGAGTACTCCCCGTGAGGGTCTACCACCACCACCGACACGCCGAGCTCCAGCGCCTCCTCCGCGATCACCCCGCACGCGTACGACTTCCCCGAGCCCGTCGCGCCCAGCACGGCAACGTGGTGCCTCAGCAGCTTCGAAGGGTCCAGCACGACCTCCACGCCGCTCCTCCACACGCGCCCCAGCCTCACGCCCTCCTCGGCGAACCCCAGCAGCTTCGAGAGGGCGGGCCCCGAAGCCTTGAACACCGGCGACCCTGGAGCCGGAGGTCTCAGGGGCGGGAGCACACCCCCCTCGCCCACCACGCCGGCGGCCTCGGCGCGAGCGATGTGCGTCTCGGACAGCTCGAGAGCCGCCGCGCTGGGGAGCTTCAAGCCGAAAGCGCCGTGCTCCCTCAAGATCCCCGGCTCCGAGAGGAGAGGGTTCTCAGCGCTGACCCGCGCCACCCTGGCGAGCAGCGCCCCCTCCTCCACGGGAACCTCGACGTAGTCGCCCACCGAGACCGACCCGGGCTCGAGGAGCTCGAACTCGAAGCCCGCGTGCGTCGGGGCGACCCTGGAGATCACGTGCCCAACCTTCAACTCCCCCCACCCCCGGCAGCCCGCTTCAGAGCGAGGGTGAAGTTCAGCTTCACCCACCTCAAGTGCCTCCGCGCCTCAACCTCAGCCTCCGCGACCCCCGTCGGGCTGCCCCCTACCTGCATGTTGGGGGCCAGCGAGGCGATCAGCGCGCGCTGCGCGCCCACAGGGTCTTCCCGCGCCACGTACTCCACCTTCAAGAGCCTGCTGCCCACCTTCCAGTAGAACTCAAACCAGTTCTCCACCCTGCGCCCCCTCTCCTCCCTCAGCTCCATCGGCGCCGTGTACTCCCAGGGCTCCAGGAGGTAGGTGAGGAGGACAGCGTCGCTCACCCGCTGCAGGCGCAGGCCCAGCTCCCGCCCGACAGCCTCGCAGAACCGGTAGTCCCTCGGCTCCGCCGTTATCGAGGCGAGCGGGACGCCCAGCTCCGCCGCCCTCTCCTGAGCCCTCCGGAAGAGCTCCTCCACCTCCCCCTGGAGCATCTTCAGCAGCTCGCTGCCTGGCAGGAGGAAGCCGTGGGGGAGCAGCGTCCCCTTGCTCACCACGAGCTCCACCCCAGACTCGAGAGCGTCCAGCACGTTCCTGAGCCTCAAGCGGGCCAGCAGGAGCCTCGCCGCGATCCTCCTGCCGGCCACCAGCAGCTCCGGGTACTCCAGCGCCAGCTCCGCCAGCCCCTCGTCGAAGGGCTCACCCCCCTTGAAGTCCCTGGCGTCGGGGCGCCTCCGCAGCTCAAGCGAGGAAACCCTCCCCCACTCGTCCAGGCGGGTGATAGCCGCCGCGCTGCACACGAAAACCACGGTCACCGGCATCAGCTTCATGAACACGTAGCTCTCCACCTGGGCCGCCCCAGCCTCCCCCGCGAGCCTCTCCACCCGCCTCCCCGAAACCTCCCTCGAGCTCGCCACCAGCCTGTCGCCCGCGAAGCCCTCCGGCGGGCTCAGCTCCAGCAGCCTCCTCCTCAACCCCTCCCTGTCGGCCAGCCCCTCAACAGCCCTCACCAGCCTGTAAGCCCTCTCCACCATGAAGTCCAGGACCTCAGCCCTCCAGAGAACCCTCGAAGCAACCCCCTCCACCGTCAACCCCTCCCCGAACACCTCCGCGCCGAGCAACCCCTCCCTCGCGGCGCCAGTCAGCACGTACCGCCCACCCCCCACGTACTCCAGAGCCCCCACCTCCCGCAAGTCCACCAGGTAGTTCCGAGCCATCCTCTCCCCCACCCCCATCCGGGCCGCCAGCTCGGAAGCCGTCACGTAGCCCCGGCTCCCCGCCAGCTCCACGCAAGCCCTGAGAGCCTCGTCCAGCCTGGAGATGTGGGCCAGAGACCCGCTGGGCATTTCCACCAAGGAAACCAGTTTCCACACCCCCATTTAAGCCACCCGAAGTGATAACCCCGAAAGTGAAAGCCCAGCCACCCAAGCGCGCAGCCCACCCTTCGGCAGCTCAGCAGCCGAACCCGGGGGCCCACCGCCCCCTAGCCCGACCACCGCGGAGCACCCTGCGAGAGCGCGGCGCCGCCCCCCGCGGAAACCCCCCGGGCCCGCACCCCCTCGCGGAGGAAGCAAGCAGCCCGGAGAGCAGCTCACCGCTCGGAGAGCGCGCCGCTCAAGTAGACGGCGGCGGCCAGCGCAGACACCACAACCGCGGCGAGGAAAACGTTAGCGATGAGCGCGTCAACACCACCCCTCGCGCGCAGAGGCTCCAAGCTCCGCGAAACATGAGCGCAAAACAAGCCAGCAAGCGCGTAGAAGAAGAGGAACCAGCCCCTCCCACCCCTCCCCCGCGCCATCCCCCCTCCAAGACTCCCAACCACGAGCAGGTTAAAAAGCCGAGCGCAGCGGAAAAGCCCACCCAACCCTCCCGCCAGCCAGGCCCCACCCCCGGAAAGCAAACACCACTTCCCGCAAGGATCCACCCCACCCACAGCGCCAACCCGAAACCCCCACCCGTCAATCCACGCCGGGCTCGTCGATCCTGGGCGCTACTTCTATCGCTAGCGCGACGTGGTAGTCAGTCCGCTCGTCGAGGAGCCAGCGCAGCTGGAGGGCTACGTTCTTGAGGCTCTCGAGGCACCCTTTAGCAGAGGGGTAGTCGATCCTGGGCTTGAGCCTCCGCTGCTTCTCAAGCTCCTCCAGCTTATCCAGCATCGCCTCTACCTCCTCGAGCGTCAGCTTCTCAGCCCACTCGATGAAGCACCGCATCTCGTCCTCCAGGTAGTCGCGAAGAGACACACCATAGTAGAAGGTGTAGAAGCGGAGGGGCTTCTTGTACAGCAGCGTAGTTATGCTGGTGCAGATGTCTCTTATCTCCCGCAGAATTATCTCCTTCTCGTCCCGCGGCTTATCGTTGCTGAACAAGGCGTACGCCAAGTAGGGGAAGCCTGCTTCAGCGAGGATGAAGTAAGCAACCCTACCGTCAGGGAAGCTAGCCTCCTCGGGGAGCGGCAGCTCCAAACCCTTCTTCTCAAGCATCTTGATACTATGAAGGGTAGTCGCGACATCCAGTATAACCCTCCTGAAGATCCCCCGCTCCAGCTCAACCATCGTGCAGAGAGGCTGGGGTGGGGTAAAAAGCTTCTAGGTCAGACGCGGAGGCTGGAAAGGCGGGCTCCGGAGGGGGCCGAGGAGAGCGGGCGCGGCTCGAGCAGACCAGTGAACAAGCGCCGCACCCCGCCTCCTGGGTTAGCGCCCCCGCCTCTACGCTTGTGACCCCATCCCGATGGCGTCCGAGCCTCCCAGCGTTCGCGTTAGACAGCTCCAAGCGAACGAAAGGCGCGCGAGTCCACACTCGCTTCACCCTCAGCCGCCGTCACCGTGCAAGGCTCCAAAACCCCCGCTCTAAAGCCCCCCGGCTCCCGTCCCCAGCTGCCAGCCTGGCGAGGAAGCCCCTGCAGAGCCGTCGAGAAACCTGGGGGTGGCCGAGCGCTACGAGAACCCAGGACGAAGTCCAGAAAGCCGCGATCACCGGCCACCGGGTGAAGTGGGAGAAGCTTCCCCAGCAGGTAGCGCGGCAGAAGAGAGGAGAACTCCGCGGAAACCCGCAGAGATCCGGCTCAGAGGCGTAGTGACCCCTTAGCGGGGGCCGCCACCTCCCTGGACGCTGCACACGTCCGCAGCACCCGCCCAGCTCCCAACCCACCTAGGAAGCACGTCCGCGAGCGCGAACCCGGCGCAGAGAGCTCTCCGAAAGCCCCGAGCGAGAAGAAGGAGAGCCACGCTGCCATCCCCGCGCACGTCTCCCAGAGCCAGCTCTCGAGGTAGAAGTACGCTGAGCCAGCTGGCCCAGCACGCTCAAGCTTGCCGCCCACAGGATCCACCCCCAACCCCCCGGGTCCTCTAGAGCCCTCACCCCGAGAACACTCCTAGCCCCTTCAAAGCAGGCGACCAGCGTAGCAGCGGACCCGACCCCAACCCCCACCACAGCCGCGCACACGCCCGCCTCAACCACCCCGCCGCCCCGAGCTCCAAGCGAACCTTGCACGGTGCAGGCCACGCACCCACCTCCTCGGCAACCCCCCGTCCAGCACCGTGTAGCCCACCCCCACATCCACGAGCACGCCCCTCAAAGAGACAGACCCCTCACAGCGACATCAACGTAAGCATGCCACGTCTTCGCGCCCGACCCCCCGGACCTCCTCTCTATTATCCCTCCTTTCTATTATCTCTTGATTGATTCTTCTAGCCGGAAAATTAAATCTGTGTAGGTACCAAGTTCTTTTTCTTTCTATTATCTCTTGATTGATTCGTACAAGCTGCGCCGCTGGTACACCCACCTGCCGAAAACCAGGCTTTCTATTATCTCTTGATTGATTCGCTGCAGGCTGCCGCCGGGGTAGTCGCGCCAGTACTTCTCGCTGAACTTTCTATTATCTCTTGATTGATTCGGCTACCTGTGGCGCCGCTACGTCGAGTCGCTGCCCCCGCTTTCTATTATCTCTTGATTGATTCTCGGCGTACGGCTGCCCCGGCACCACCACCCGCACCACGCCCGAGCTTTCTATTATCTCTTGATTGATTCTAGGCGTTGAGGAGCGTGTAGAACTTCTTCCGCAGCGTTCGCTTTCTATTATCTCTTGATTGATTCAAAATGTTAATCAATGAGCGCGGCTGCGGCACCCCCCACCCCCCTTTCTATTATCTCTTGATTGATTCTCAGCTTTCTCAGCGCCTCTCTGACCGCATCGCTGCGGTTTAGGCTTTCTATTATCTCTTGATTGATTCGGCGCAGCTTGCCCCCCGTTTAGGTGGGGTGGAGTGGAGACTTTCTATTATCTCTTGATTGATTCCACTGCGGACGGCGACTGGGTCAACCTCTTCCTCAAGGTCGGGGACTTTCTATTATCTCTTGATTGATTCGACAAGGCTATCCCACTCCCTCACATAGCTAGGCTTCAAGTACTCGCTTTCTATTATCTCTTGATTGATTCAAGGAGGGGGTTAGGGAGAAGTGCCGCGAGCTCCTTGACTTTCTATTATCTCTTGATTGATTCATAGAAAGCACGAGAGCCTGCTGCGCGTTGTAGATTTCGAGGTTGTACGCTTTCTATTATCTCTTGATTGATTCTCGACAGGATTGTCAGGAGCGCCTGGGTCGCGGGTGCAAAACTTTCTATTATCTCTTGATTGATTCAGAAGTTGTTCAGAACTGGGGTAGCTACCAGCAGCTCATCAAACTTTCTATTATCTCTTGATTGATTCAGCCCCAGGCTCCAACCCCTCCAGCCTCTGCAGCAGCAGCTTTCTATTATCTCTTGATTGATTCCTGAGAGAGTTTATGTTTTAATGCTGCAAATTGTTAGAAACTTTCTATTATCTCTTGATTGATTCTAATCTCTTCGTCCTCGTGGCCGCCCTCGGTGCGGAGCTTTCTATTATCTCTTGATTGATTCCAGTTATGGTTGTTATGTAACCATACCAGGTGAAATACTTTCTATTATCTCTTGATTGATTCTAGTCTTAACGAGGAGGTTGAAAGAGGAGGCGGAGGAGGCAGCCTTTCTATTATCTCTTGATTGATTCTTCAGCGTGGTTTCACCCACCTTGACCGTTCCTCCTGAAAGGCGTGAGCTTTCTATTATCTCTTGATTGATTCAGAAACCTGACTGTCAGCAAGGTGCTCGATTACTTCGCCACTTTCTATTATCTCTTGATTGATTCTCGTTATTTCTATTACCTATTAACCCGCTTCACCGAGCCCGATCTTTCTATTATCTCTTGATTGATTCCGTGACGCACGGCTACGTGTGGCGGGGCCGCGTACAGAACAGGGAACTTTCTATTATCTCTTGATTGATTCGCGGCGGTGGCTTTTTCTCACCTTCCGGAAAGACGAGCGTATCTTTCTATTATCTCTTGATTGATTCGGAAGCCGCTCTCGATGTACGGGTGGAGCGAGATAACGATCGCGGCTTTCTATTATCTCTTGATTGATTCCAGCAACACCACAGCTGTGGGTCAGCCTGTTGGCCAAGGTCAAACCTTTCTATTATCTCTTGATTGATTCCCAGAAGTCGAAGTGAACGGCAGCACTTGGGTTCTGAAACTTTCTATTATCTCTTGATTGATTCAGCCACCACCCCGTCAAAATGCACCACACCATTCTTTACACTTTCTATTATCTCTTGATTGATTCGTCCAGCTCCACCGTGGCGAAGGCGAGCGGGATGCCCACCGCGGTCTTTCTATTATCTCTTGATTGATTCAACAGGGAGCGGATCCGACGCGTGGCCGGCGAGGATCCCTTCACGCTTTCTATTATCTCTTGATTGATTCTTGTGCTGGTGGGCGCGCCGCGCAGCGAGGAGGAGTTCTGCACTTTCTATTATCTCTTGATTGATTCTTCTACAGCCACAGGTTCATGGCTGAGGGGTGGTTCGGCTTCTTTCTATTATCTCTTGATTGATTCCCGGCGATCTGCTCGAAAACCTTCCTTAACTCGTCGCTGGTCTTTCTATTATCTCTTGATTGATTCCGCTGGCGCTGGTGGCGATATACTGGCTGATACCCGACTTTCTATTATCTCTTGATTGATTCCCTCCGCCAGCGCCTCCAGGGTGGGCCCCAGCTCGGCGATCCTGAGGCTTTCTATTATCTCTTGATTGATTCCTTCCCGTGCTCCACCGTGTAGGTGCCCGGCGCAGGGTCGACGGTCTTTCTATTATCTCTTGATTGATTCCGCTCGGCGCGGACGTCGATGTGGGGTTGACGGCGTACGCGTGACTTTCTATTATCTCTTGATTGATTCTCTTCGCCTCCAACAGGGTCCTGCCGCGAGATGATGGGCTTTTCTTTCTATTATCTCTTGATTGATTCTCCTGGAGGAGCTGGGGCTTGATGTGAGCCTGAAGAGCCCTTTCTATTATCTCTTGATTGATTCCTGGCTCAGCCCCACCAGCTAGCCCCCGCTCCCCAAGTCACTTTCTATTATCTCTTGATTGATTCAAGCACTTCCTGCCGTCCAAGTGGTAGACCGCGTCATAGTAGCTTTCTATTATCTCTTGATTGATTCGGCTGGGCAGCAGGCTGCTGTGGCTGCTGAGCCTCCCGCGGACTTTCTATTATCTCTTGATTGATTCAAGAGACACGAAGTAGCGGTAGCAGAGGGGGCACCTGGTGTAGTACTTTCTATTATCTCTTGATTGATTCATCGAGAAGCTCATCGCGGCGGGCGCGCTCACCGGCGCGGCTGCGGCTTTCTATTATCTCTTGATTGATTCAAGGCGTGGGCAAGAACGGTGGAGGACAAGGCGAGGGTTACTTTCTATTATCTCTTGATTGATTCCGCCTGAAGAAGGTAGTGCAGGCCTGGAGGGCGCACAAAGCGTCTTTCTATTATCTCTTGATTGATTCCCCGTGTCGGCGCGGGCGGGTGGCGCTTCAAAGCGGAAATCTTTCTATTATCTCTTGATTGATTCCTCAACGATGGGGCATTCTGGAGCGGGTACGCTATGAAGCTTTCTATTATCTCTTGATTGATTCCGCTGGAGAGGATGAGCGCCGACGCCGCGTCGATAGCGAAGCTTTCTATTATCTCTTGATTGATTCAAGTGGATGGGGGTTGAGAAGCGTTTCGTGGATAGGCTTTGGCTTTCTATTATCTCTTGATTGATTCCGGGGACGATGGCTTTGCGGGTCGGGTCGATCGTGAGGGCTTTCTATTATCTCTTGATTGATTCAGGGAGCAAGGGGGGTGGATCGAGCCATGAGCGAGATAGAAGTCTTTCTATTATCTCTTGATTGATTCTTTCTTACAGCGGCAGGTGTCCGCGTCGCGCTGACCAACTTTCTATTATCTCTTGATTGATTCCATTCAACATGCAGCCGCGTCAATCCAAATCCGTGTGAACGCTCTTCTTTCTATTATCTCTTGATTGATTCCTGATCGCGTAGCGATCCTGAAGGAAGATGATGTTCAGCCAGGTGGCCTTTCTATTATCTCTTGATTGATTCCAGAGACCCTGAAGTTGTCAGGCGCGGCCTGCTGACAGCTGAGCTGCAGCTTTCTATTATCTCTTGATTGATTCCTCCCCCAGTTTAAATTTAAAATAGCCGAGAGAATAAAACTTTCTATTATCTCTTGATTGATTCGCCGAGCCAGAGCGCCGCGCTGGGCAGCTGCGGCTGCCTGTACTTTCTATTATCTCTTGATTGATTCTAAAGAGAACTAGAGGAAAAGCAGGAGAGAGAACACTGGGAGACTTTCTATTATCTCTTGATTGATTCCGCGGAAAAGACGTGTGCGCAAAAACACTGGAGCCGGAAGGCTTAACTTTCTATTATCTCTTGATTGATTCACGCTTTTCGTCGTTACTGTTCTCGTCGCTTACTAACAAACTTTCTATTATCTCTTGATTGATTCGGTTGGCTTTCTCCGAGGAGGACCACAAGCGCTTTCTATGGCTTTCTATTATCTCTTGATTGATTCCGCACCACCTTTCGCTCGTGGCGAGGTACTGCAGGTTGGGTTTCTTTCTATTATCTCTTGATTGATTCAGAGGGGGTGTTGGCCAGCGACGGGTTGACAGCGTACACGAAGCTTTCTATTATCTCTTGATTGATTCCATCAGGATCCAGCCGATTGGGCTGCGGAACGCGTAGGCATTGAGCTTTCTATTATCTCTTGATTGATTCGGATATCCAGCGCACCCCTTCCCTTTCTTCGCTCGGGAGCTTTCTATTATCTCTTGATTGATTCAAAGTGCTGGGTGTTCAGCGCCTGGGGGACCTCGTCGGGAGGCTTTCTATTATCTCTTGATTGATTCTCGGGTACTCTGGCGGCGTAGCTGCGGCGGATCGCGACGCTTTCTATTATCTCTTGATTGATTCATCTCCCTGATCTCGAGCACCGTGACCTTGATGTAGCTGCTTTCTATTATCTCTTGATTGATTCTAGAGTGAAAGAGAACATAAGGGGGTGGGGGGTAAAAAGAATAACTTTCTATTATCTCTTGATTGATTCGGCGTCATCCTCACCTTGGTTGTTGCACTTGTAGAATCATTCCAGCTTTCTATTATCTCTTGATTGATTCGTAGTGAAAGGGGGGTGGTCTGCAGCCCCGGAGCCGAGCGGCTCGCGGCTTTCTATTATCTCTTGATTGATTCTCGACGTCGCCCTCCGCGCACTGCTCTTCGAACCACCTCTCCTTTCTATTATCTCTTGATTGATTCTGGGAGAGAGTGAGCAACGAAAAAGTAGTTAAAGCAGTAAAACTACCTTTCTATTATCTCTTGATTGATTCGATCTCGGCGCTGAACTGCTCCTTCGTTATCCTGCCGTTTTTGCTTTCTATTATCTCTTGATTGATTCTTCTGACCCCGCGCCTGGTGAAGGGCGATGGTCGAGGCTTTCTATTATCTCTTGATTGATTCACGCCAGCGGTAGGCCGCGGGTAGTAGTACCTCTCGTCCCGCCCTTGGCACTTTCTATTATCTCTTGATTGATTCCGACGGCCAAGCTGTAGTAGCCGGGCGCGGTCTCGCTGGGCAGCCTTTCTATTATCTCTTGATTGATTCCTCAGTGGCTCTTCGGTGTGGGAGGCAGCGAGGGCTCCGCGCTGCTTTCTATTATCTCTTGATTGATTCGGGGGTGCGCGAAAGTGTTCTTGTGCTGAGCGCGCGCTCGCGGAGCTTTCTATTATCTCTTGATTGATTCGCGCGAGAAGCTGGCAACGAGGCTGCGGACGCTGGAGGCGCAGCGGCTTTCTATTATCTCTTGATTGATTCCGCGGGTGCGCCACTCTTCCTCATTGGCCGCCTGCACGCCCTTCAGCCACTTTCTATTATCTCTTGATTGATTCCGAGTGGTCGCTGGCGTGGCGGCTTATATACCTTTTCACGTTTTCTCTGGGCTATTTTCAGGCTTGTGTGAACAGGGGTTAGGTTTAAAGGGGGTGGTGGGAGGGTGTTCTGGGCTTGCCTCCTAGTGTTTTGGAGTGTGCGCAGGGTTTTTTCCCGGCTTATAAGCCTGCCTCTCGGCTTGTGTTCCGCGGGAGAGGGTTTCCGCTAGGAGGGCTGCGAGGGGGGTTGCTTTGTACTTGGAGGGCTTGCTGTGCTTCTGCTCGAGGAGGTGGAGGGCGGCGAGGGTGCGCAGGTGCCTTGAGAGGGTGGTGGCGTCTCGGCGGAGCTCTTCGGCGAGCTGCGCGGTGGTTTTCTCGCGGTTGAGGGAGAGGAGGATGGCGGCTTTCTCGGGGGAGAGGAGCTTCGCGAGCCTTGGGAGCTGGAGGAGGGGTTGGGGGATGCTGAGCAGGGTGGTGGAGTCCTCGGTTTCCAGCTCGACCTCGACCCGGCTGGTTGCTGAGAGGAGCTGTGCCGCGGCGAACGCTGCGAGGCAGATGCTCCTCATCCCGCCGCTGAGGTTGAAGACCGCTTTCTCGCCCTCCTTCAGCTTCTCGGAGACTGCTCTGTAGATGGCGAGCACGAGGCTTTCGAAGCCTTCCTCCGGGTTCAGCTCGACTCTCTCGACGGCTACCTCGCCCCCGTAGTACCTGCTGACGAACTCGGAGAGGAAGCTTGCCGCCCGCTTGGCGGGGGCTGCTTGGGGCCCGGTGACGAGGAGGATTCTGTCCCCTTTGTCGAGACCGTGCCTCGTGATCATGCGCACCGCGAACTTCTCCTCGAAGCCGAGCGTGACGACGAAGAGCGTCATTGCGTTTGCAGTGCAAGTTGCATTGATAAGTGTTTGCTTAGCGCTGGAAACGCTTATTAGGCGGTTCTGCGGCGCACGCTTGTGACCGGCCTGCTTCCTCCTGGGGTGAGGCGGTCGCTCGCCGAGTCTCTTGGCATTGGAGAGGGGGAGGCTGAGAGGGTTGTGCTCGAGGCTGTGAGCGACGTCGCCGACATGATTAGGAGGTTTGTGTGGGCTGAGCGCTACACCTTCGCCGACAGGCTCGCCTACGCTGCGAGCAGGGAGGTCGTCTCGGTGACGCTGTACGAGGCGCTGAGGGAGTCGGAGAGCGCGTTCAGGGCGGGCCGGACGCTCGACGAGAACGTTAAGCCCTACACCGCGAAGAGGGAGAGCGTGGACCTCCTGCTGAGGCTGATCGACCTCGACCCGGTCACCGGCTTGGAGGTGGTGAGGAGGGTGGCGATCCTGGCCATGGCGAGGGTTGAGGCGAAGAGGGAGGGTGGGGCCGGCTAGGGGGTGGGTGGCATGTTCCTGAGCGTTGGTGTCCGGGCGGTCGTCAACGTGGAGGCTCTCAACATGGTGGAGAGCGTCGGCAACGTGACGAGGCACAGGAAGGCGACGGTGGTCTTCAGACGGGGTGGCGAGTACGTGGTCAGGATCGTGCCCGTCGTCAGCGGGGAGAGCATCGCCCACGCTTACCAGTGGTGGGTCGCCGAGCTGGCGAAGCAGAGGTACGGGGCCAGCGCCCCGCTCTGCGAGTACTGCGAGAAGGGTGAGTTCCTGAAGCACTGCGACGTCAACCTGTTCGGCTCGAAGCCCTGGGAGCAGTCGCTGAAGGCGGCCGTTTCGAAGGCTTACGACCCCCACGAGGTCGAGAAGGCTATTGTGGCGAACTGCGTCGTCGAGGACGTGGGCGGCTTCCTGTTCCCCGGCGCGCGCCCCGTGAAGAGGACGTCGAGGTTCCAGGTGAGCTACATGGTCCCCACGCTCGACAGCCTGGAGAGGGGGGCGGTCTCGATCGAGCCCCAGTTCCACGTGCGCCACAGCCCGACGAGGGTGGCGAGGGAGGGTCAGGAGGCGGCTGGCCAGGCGATCTACTACGTTGAGACGGGCTCGGCGGTCTACGCGCTGACCTTCAACATCGACCTGGGGGGTGTCGGGAAGACGAGCATGCTGAAGGTGGAGGACGCTGTGGACTCCGGGGAGGCGAAGCGCAGGGCCGCTTTGGCGGTCGACGCGCTCGCGGCGATGCTGGACACGAGGATCTTCGGAGCGAAGCTGAGCAGGTTCACCCCCGTCACCGAGTACGAGACGGTGATCGCCGCGGTGAGCGGGAGGCCCCCGTTCGTCGTGTCCGCGCCCGCGTCGCCTGGCTTCGCTGTAGACGTCGTGCGGAGGAGAGCCAGCTACGAGCGCTTCTTCGGCGGCGGAGTGAAGCTGTTCGGCCTCGGGGAGGCCCTGCCGGAGGGCATCGAGAGGGCTGAGAACGTGCTCGACCTCTTCGAGAGGGTGAAGCGCGGGCTAGGGCTGGCGTAGCGGCGAGTGAGAAGCATGCTGGTAGCCGTCAAGGTGGCTGTCGAGTTCCACTGGGGTTACTCCGTCAAGCGCCCCTTTTTCTCCGCTTCCCAGCCCGCGCTCGCCGTACCGCCGCCCACAGCGCTCGTCGGCGCTCTAGCGAGGGCTGCTGCCAGCCTCGAGGGCTGGCCGGAGGCGGTCGAGGAGGGGCAGGGCGCTAAGCCTGCGCGGGGCTCTGCGAGCCGGCTCTACAGTGGGGCTGCCCGAGTCCTCGACAAGGTTCTCTGGGCTTCCCTCGCGCTCACCGACGAGAGGTTCGTGAGCCCGCTGATCGGCATTGTCGAGACGAGGGACATCATCAGGGCCTTGATCGCGCCCTACCAGCGCAGGGACAACATCTACCCCGGCTCGGCGCTGCTCTTCGGCGTGCAGCCCCACGGGAGGGTTTACGCTCCATCGATGAGGGCGAGCATCCTCTACCTGGCGAAGGGCAGCGAGGTGGCCAGGTGGGCTTACGCGCTCCAGAGCGTCGGGAGCAAGGAGTCCATCGTCTCGGTTGTCGATGTGGAGGTGGGGGAGGCTAGGGTGAGGGAGGGTGGTGGGAGCGTGGAGACCCGCTACTACTTCCCGGCGAGGCTCGGGAGCGTGGAGGGCGGAGCCCGCCCCGCCAGGGAGGTCTTGAGCCTCCCGACGAGGGAGCACTTCCTCCTCGGTGCTGTCCACGGCGTCGGGGAGTGGGAGGAGTTCCTCGTCCCGCTGGGCTGGGCGAGCGTGAAGCCCTCCGGCGAGGCTGCGCTCGTCGAGGACCCGTCCGGCGAGGTGGTCCTGGTGCCGAGGGGGGTCGTGCGTGCGTAGCCAGGCCTGGGTGCTGCGCTGGCCCGCTCTGCCGGTGCTGACGGACTTCGTGAACACTCTGGTGGCGAAGGCTGTGGCGCAGGCGGCGGGCGCGGTCGAGGGGGTGACGTTCCTGCAGACCCCCTGGTTCGCGGAGGCCCGCGTGGAGGTCGTGGACGAGGACCTGTTCAGGGGCAGCCTAGTCCACGTGGTCGAGAGCGGTGGAGCGCAGCTGTCACAGCTGAAGGCTATGATCGTGACGGTGGGCATAGCCGGCGACACGCAGCAGCTCGGTAAGGTTGCCGGGGAGCTGGGCTTCCCGCTGGCTGAGGGGAAGACGTACGACCAGGTTGCGGGGCTCGTCAAGAGCTTCGCGGTGCAGTACGGGAAGGGCCGGGTCGGTGTCAGCAGCGACTGGGAGGTGGCCGTCAAGGACAAGGTGGAGATCAAGCTGAGGTCAGCTGGGGGGAAGGGCTACCCGCTGCCCTCGCTCGTGCGGAGCGTGAGCCTCTACGAGGGGGGCAGGTTCTCCGGCCTCAGGGACGAGAGGGCCTCGGGCTCGCTGAGCAAGGGCACTTTCGAGGCCAGGTGCGACGCGGCGTGGTGGATCCTCTCTCTGGCTGCCGCCGGAGCTTCGCTGGCCACTGTCGAGCGCGCGCAGGAGGAGAGCAGGTACGTGTTCGTCAGCTTCGAGCCTGTCTACGGGCTCCGCTACGAGAGCATGGCCTACTACCGCGAATTCTCCGATGCTGTTGAGGAGTTCGTCGGGAGGGTCGGCTTGTTCGTCGAGGACGAGGAGCTCTTCAGGCTGTCCCTGCTCTTCCACGTGTACAGCACTCTGTCGAGCCCGCTGATACCGGCACGCTTCGGCATCAAGCTGAGGAGCATCAGGGCTGTGGGCAGGAGGTTCACCGAAGCCTACGTGACGAGCATCTCCGCGGGGGAGGTCGAGGTGCTGCACCGCGCCCTCCAGAGCTACGTGGGCGGGCTTGCGCGCGCGGCAGCGAGGGCCTGCTCGGAGCTCGGCCGCTTCGTGATGACGACCCAGCGGGGCGCCCCAGCTATCGCGAGGGAGCTGAACCTCGAGGCCTTTGCCTCCAAGCTCAAGATCCTGATGAGGGCGCTCTCGGAGCCCGGCTACTCCCCGCCGAGCGAGCCGCTCTACGACATGCTCAGGACGATGAGGGTCAGCGAGTGGAGGGCCCGCTTCATCGGGCTCCTGTCCAGCAGGATCCAGGAGCGTAGAGGCGTCTCGAAGGAGGACGCGGTCAGGGAGGCGAGGGAGATCTACGACGGGGTTTCAGAGCTGGTAGCGACTGTGGCGAAGACCTTGAGGTGATTTGAGGATGAACGCCGCGGGGGCGGGGCCGCTGAGCGGTGCCCCCGGCTGCCTTCGCCCGCTGCGGCTGTCTAGCGGAGGTGCCCGAGGCTGCCTTCCGCCGGCTTCGGCTGGGAGTCTGCCGGCAGCTTGAGAGTGGTTGCGGTGAACGCGAGGAGAGGGGTTGGTGAAGCTCTCCTGGAGGCTAGGGGCGGCTCCGTCCAGATCCTTATAGCCCCGACCGGGTACGGGAAGACGAGCTCGGTCCACCACGCCTGGAGCGCGGTGTCGGAGCGCTGGGGCAGGGTGGTCCACGTGCTTCCTCTGCGAGCTATCGTCTCCGACGCTGCCAGCAAGGCTGTGGAGCGCGGCGTGCCGCTCGAGGAGGTCTCGTACCAGGCGGCGATCGACGAGGTTCTGACCGGGGAGGGGGAGCGGGTCCGGAAGTCCTCCTACATGTTCTCGCGGTATGTGGTGACGACCTACGACAGCTTCTCCTTCTCGCTCTACGCCGCCCCGGTGGCCGAGCTGAGCAGGGTGTACGCGCACAGGGATGTGGGGCTGCTGGCCGCGGCGGGCGGCGGCGTGCTCTTCGACGAGGCCCACTTGGTCATGGCCACGGACGAGGCCGACGCCTCGAGGGAGGAGTGCAAGGTCTTCACGGTGCTCTGCCACGAGATCGAGGTTCTCTCCCGCCACCTCCAGCGCCCCGTTGTCCTCGCGACGGCGACTCTCCCCGCCCCGGTGGTTGGGGGGTTCTTGGAGGCCTTGAGGGGCTTGGAGGCCAGGATCCACCTGTGCCTCGGGGAGAGGGGCCTGGAGTACTACAGGGGCTACGGCCTCCCGGTCGAGGAGCACGGCCTCGACCCCGATTTCGGGAAGCACTACGAGGAGTACAGGAGGCGCGTGAGGACGAGGGTGTCGAGGGGCAGCCTGGAGGACGACGCCCTCAAAGCTCTCGAGGAGTACCCAAGGGTTGCGGTCTTCTGCAACACGGTAGCGAGGGCTGTGGAGGTCTACAGGAGGCTGAGAGACCGGGCCGACGCCGAGGTGATCCTCATCCACGGCCGCTTCACCGGGGTTGACAAGAGCGGGAAGATCGACCGCGTGGAGCTGCTGCTGAAGGGCGGGGGCAGGGTTCTGGTCGTTAGCACTCAGGTTCTGGAAGCTGGGGTGGACTTCGACTTCGACGCCGTGGTGACGGAGGTCGCGGCTCCGGGGGCGCTGGTCCAGCGGGCCGGCAGGGCCTACAGGAACCTGGAGGAGCGCTGCGGCGACGGGGGGCTGGTCACCGTCAACGTCTCGGACGAGAGCCTCCGCTCGGCCGAAGCTGTCTACCCGAGTGAATCCGTCAGCGCTGCTGCCCAGTACTTGTCGAGCGCGCTGAGCGGGGAGGGCTTCTTCGACTGGCGGTTCGCGGAGAGCAAGCCCTGCTTCGTAGACCTCCTGGCCGCGGTGAAGGCCTCGCCCAGCGTGGACCACAGCCTGTACACCCCGCTCAACGACCTCCTCCGGCTCCGGCTCCTAAGCGAGAACGTGTGTAAGATCCTAAAGGAGCTCGACAGGTGGGTGGAAGGCGCCCTCGTCCGCGACAGTGCCCTCATCCCGATAGTGACCGAGCGGGGTGTTGTGACCGTCTCTCTCGACTACCTGAGGGGGAAGGGGAGGAGAGTGCTGGAGCTCGAAGATGGAGAGGCGAAAGCCGTCTTCAGCGACGGCAGCTACAGGAGGGTTGACCTCCAGCGCCTCTTCGCCAGCCCCCTCGCGACCCTCTACCGGCTGGCGGGGAGCGGCGAGGAATTCTACGGGCTGAAGGCTAGGGAGGGCGCGTACGACCCGGAGGTGGGGTTGCCGTGATGCTCGCCCGCTGCGGTGAGCCGCTGGGGGACCACCTGCTGAACGTGGCCAGCCTGGCCCGGCTCCTCTCCGAGAGGCTCAAGCTGAACCTCGAGCAGGAGGCCTACCTGGCTGGGCTGCTCCACGACGTCGGGAAGGCGGACGCGGGGGCCCAGAGGAGGATAGCTGAGGGCTGCGGGACGGGGCGCGAGCTGGGGAGCCCGGGCCACGAGGTCGTCTCGGCTGTCGTCGCCTTCGATGCCCTGAGGGGGTGCGGCCTGCAGCTGGAGGCGGCTTTCGAAGTCGTGGGAGCCATCCTGAGGCACCACCAGGCGATGAGGACCGCTGACGAGGCTCTGAGCGACTTGAGGAGGTGGTTCAGGGGCAGGGTCTCCGAGCCCGCGGAGCTCGAGGCGGCGCTGAGCAGGGGGTTGAGCACCCTCGGGCTCAGCTTCGCCGCCCCCGCGTGGCCCGCCAGCGTCGAAGACCTCGAGGAGCGCCTCGCGAGCATGCAGAGGGTTTTCGAGAAGCTGTACGGCCAGCCGGCGCGTACTCTTCGCGCCCGCCTGCTGTCAGGCCTCGTCATGGTCGCCGACACGTACGTCGCCGGCACGGTAGCGGAAGGAGAGAGGGAGAGCTTGTACAAGAGGGAGGTGAAGCGCTTCGTAGAGCTGCTCCGCCGGTAGCGGCCTCCGCTCCTCTGCTGCGCGAAGGCAACGGGCGCTGAGCTCTGGAGTGGGGAGGAGAGCCGCGACGCCTTTTCACTCTTCAACTGCGCGAGGCGCAGGTTTCTGAGGGAGATTCGTCGACTTTCGCTTCTCTCTGCTGTCTCCGAGCATTTTCTGCTCAAGCCCCCAGGGTGAGCGCTAGCACTCTCTTCTGAGGATTCGCGCTGCCTGCGCTCCGGCTTTCTGCAGCGAAAGCTTTATATACTGCTTTGGAGCTTGCCGGGGCTGAGGGGCGCCGGTTTCCTGCTGCTGGCTGGGGGCCGGTGCGGCTGCTCTCGTTCTTCAAGGGTGTCTCGCGCGCTAGCCTTCTTGCTCTTCCTTGCCCAGAGTTACGGGGGAGCAGGATGAGGCTGCGCGACTACCTGGAGAGGTATCCCGACTTGAAGCACCTGACTTACGCGGCTGTCAGGTGCCTGCCGGGCGGGGAGGAGCTCCTCGAAGCCGAGGTGGGCTTCGACCCGGAGTTGAGGGCGGCTGGCTGCGTTGATGTCGGGGAGAGGCGTATCGTGTTCCGCGAGGATCCGCCTGACGAGCTGACTCTGCTCCACGAGCTCGTTCACCTGGCTGGCTGCTACGTGGAGAGGTACGCGGGAACCCTGTCCCTCATCCTCCTCTACTTCGCCGAGAACGGGGTTGTCTGCAACCTGTTCAGGCTGCTGGAGCTGACGCCCAGCGACTTCGAGAGGGCGGTTAGAGAGGCTACCGGGCTGAGCCTCGAAGAGTGGATCAACTCGAGGGGCGTGGGTGCACCCTGCACGACGCTCGACGAGAGGGAGGGAAGGCTGAAGTTCGACGGGGACTGCTTCTCCCTCCTCGTGGACTTCTTCATCGGGTGGCTGCAGATCGAGAGCGTGGCCGGCGACGAAGCGTGCCGGGCGATCGTCGAGAGGCTGGCCGCTCTAACCCTCGAGGGCGGGGGCCCGGGCCGCGGGGGAACGGAGAGGTGCTCTGCGGTGGACGCTGAGGAGGTAGAGGAGTAGCCGCTAGGGCTTCGCCGCTCGCGGGCGCCCCCGGCTGCCTGAACCCGTGCTGTCCCTTAAACCGGTTTTTTATCGTGGAGGCGTTCTACGCTGCTCTCGGTGTCTGTGAGGTAGCTGGCCGCTCGGCCTGGGCTTTGAGCCGGAACGGATCTTCCAGCTGCTGTCGGGGGCTCGGTGCCCGGTAGAAAACTTATATCGTGAGGCCCCTGCTGAAGCGCTGGCTGGGGGCGGCCCGGAGGCGCCCGGTAAGCCTGCTGGGTCCCGGTGACTGGGCATGTCGAGGAGCTTGCTCGCGCTGGTCGACCTGAACAGGGTGGCTGGCTATGTGCTTTCGAAGAGGGGGAGCGATGGAGGCTACCTCTCCTTCCAGTACATGGACATGTTCGAGTCGTCGGCGGAAGACACGTTCTATGCTCTTTCAACGCTCTCTGCGCTGAAAGTGGATCCTCCCGGCTTAGAGTCGACGATCAGCTTCTTGAAGCGCTTGCAAGACCCCTCGGGAGGCTACGGGAGCGTCGAGGTAGCTTACTACTCGGTAACGGCTTTAAGCCTCCTCGGGGGAGAAGCCCAGAGACCCTGAGGGGGCGGGCCGCTTCCTCCTCAAAGTGCTGGAAGCGCTCCTCGAGCAGCGCGGCGACAGCGCCTGGATCCTCCTCGAGGGGCGGCCCCTCTTCAACGAGAAGGGAGTCCTCCGGTCCAAGGACGCTACCTACATCCTCACACCCGCCGACGTGACCCCGTGGCTGCACAGGCTCTCGATGGTAGTGCTCGCGCTGGTCACCCTCGACGGCCTCCCGGAAAGCTACGCCGGCGAGGTCGCAGCCCTGCTGCTTGAGCAGCGGAGCAGCGGGGGCTTCGGCAGCCCGGCGCCGGCACTCGAGTCGACGTACTGGGTTGTCGAGGGCCTGAAAGCCCTAGGCCGGCTGGCCCCGATGCCGGAGACAGCCCGGTGGGTTCTGGAGTGCGAGAACGAGAGCGGGGGCTTCAGCGCTTCACCCTCCTCCAGAAACTACTTTGTCGAAAACCTCTACTACGGGCTGGAGACCCTACGTGCGCTCGGCTCGGCGCCGAAGCACAGCAGCAGCCATGCGAGGTACATCTCCAGCCTGCAGAACGCGAACGGTGGCTTCCGCCGGGCACCCACGCACGGCGTGTCAAGCC
Source organism: Thermofilum sp. (assembly GCA_038741495.1). Classification (NCBI taxonomy): domain Archaea; kingdom Thermoproteati; phylum Thermoproteota; class Thermoprotei; order Thermofilales; family Thermofilaceae; genus Thermofilum; species Thermofilum sp. The sequence goes on from JAVYKX010000003.1 coordinate 146,883, forward strand.
TAGAGTACACGTTCTACGCTATACGCTCGCTAGAGCTCTTAGGCCTCCTTTAGCACCCGCGGCGACCGGGAGGCAGTGTGGAGAGCTTGAAGGGGCTAGGAACGGGGGAGAGGCCGAGGAGCTGGACGAGAAGCGCCGGGAGGCGCGCAGGCTCGCCGCGAGGAACGTTCACAGAGCTATGAGCGGAAGCCGGGGGTCCGGCGCGCATAACTTCATAAGTCTAAATATTATACAGAGTGTGTGCTCTCCTGTTCGATCGGCGACAGGAGACTATTTGTTGATCTTCTCGAGAAGTTAGCCCTAAGTGGGGGAGTTCACCGGGCGCCTTCGGGGCGTGGCGTACCCTGTTGAGTGCGGGCTGAGCGCAGGGCAGGTGGGGGTAGAGCCTTAGAGGAGCTGAGGAAGCTTACCGAGAGAGATTCTCGCGGGGCGAGCCGCAAGGTCGAGGCGGTAAGCCTGAGGGAGCTCCTCGGGCAGGCCTACCACGCGCGGTAGAAGCTCGAAGCAGGAGGCCAGCACCGCGCTCGTAGATCCGCCTGTTTTCTTCGCCTCATCTGCACGGGGATTGCTGCTGGCGACGCCACGGGCCTCTTCAACCCAGCGGTGAGGGGGTGGGCTGCGCAGCGAACCTAGCGCCTCCCATGCTTAAGCCAGCGAGAGCGAAGCGCGACGGTGAGCTGTAGGCGCGGACCCCCTTGCCGAACCGCCTGGCGTGAGTAGCGCCGCGGTACCGAGCGCAGGGTGCGCGAAGCAGCCGAGCACGCGGAGCGCGTGGGAGAGCCCTTCGGAGCGCTTAGTGCTTCCCCGGGAGGTGAGAGCCTGAAGCAGAACTTAAGCCCGTTTCACCTGCAGGCGCCCCGATCCTCACTCTTCCCTGACCCGCGCCAGCAGCGCTTATTAGCTACTTCATGGTAGGAATTCAAGGGTTACGCATGGGTAGTTATGTAACGGTGTCCACGAAGGTCAGGAGGGAGCTTAAGGAGGAGGCGGAGAGGCTGGGTATCAACGTATCCATGGTGCTGAGGAGGGCTCTGGAGGAGGAGGTGAGGAGGAGGCGGCAGCAGAAGCTATTCGAGAAGCTGGAGGCTTTCCGCGACGTCCTGGACAGGATCGAGGTGGAGGAGCTGGTTAGGCTGGTTCGCGAGGATCGCGAGAGGAGGTAGGCTTGCCGGAGTGCAAGTACCTTTTCGACGCTTCCTCGCTCGTCCACGCGCTGAAGCTCGAGCGCCTTGACCTCCTGAGCGAGGGCTGCATCCAGTGGCTTACGGTCTACGAGGTTTTGAACGCTGTCTGGAAGGAGGCGCACCTGCTGGGTAGGCTCGACAGGGAGAGGGCTGTTGAGTTCGTCGACGCCTTAGCCGAGTTCCTGGGCACTCTGAGCATCCTAGACCTGCGCGGCTGCGAGAAGGAGGCTGTCGAAACGGCGCTAGAGCTCGGCGTGACGGCGTACGACGCCTCATACGTGGTTCTAGCCAGGAAGCACGGGCTAGTGCTCGTCACTGAGGATAGGGAGCTTAGAAGGAAGGTAGGCCATGCGATTGAGGTGGTGAGCCTGGAGGAGCTACTCAGGCAGGCCTACCGCGCGCGGTAATAGCTAGAAGCAGAGGGCTAACGCTGCGTGTTCGTAGATCCGCCCGCCTCCTTCAACTCGACTGTCAGGGAGATCGTCGTTGGCGGCGCCACGGACCCCATGACCCCCACCGCCACGATGGGTGATAGACTGCGTAGTGAGCCTGGTGGCTTACTACACCTTTTTCGGAAGGATGGAGCTCTACGAGTTCGTCAGCGTCAAGGGAACCGAGTGGACAGCCAGCGCAGTGGTCTGAGGGAGACGCTGGACTGGTACAGGCAGCACGGCTACCTGGATTGAAAGAGCTCGCAAAGCACGTTCTAGAGAAATAAGGTCACCTCGAGTAAACTGCTAGGCTAGAGGTGTTCCTTAATCCACGCTAGGATCTCTTTCTCCACCTGCCTGCGCACATGGTAGTCGTTGAAGACGTGCCCGCCCCTCACCTCCATAAACTTCTTCTTAACTTTCAGCACCTCGAAAGACTATTTCGCGCGGTCTAGGGGTACTGCCTCGTCGTATACCGCGTGGATTTGAAAAGTGGGTGCGTGCATCCGCTCAGCCTGGTCGGGCGTCATAAGCATTCCCTCGACAGCCCTCCTGTAGAGGGGGGATGCGCGCGCTTCTCACGGCGTAGCGGCCCTGCAGCTGCCGTATGACGAGCTGGCTGCCGCCCTTGACGACGAGCTTGCCTCCCGCGTAGCCGTTAGCGACGAGCCACTCGAGAGCCCTGATGAGAGCGGTGTACTCTGCGACGTTGTTCGTCACGTCGTCGCCTCTGTAGCCGGCGCCCACGATCCCCTTGCCGGCCGCGATCCTCTCCCCATCTCTGTAGGCTACGAAGCCGTACGCAGCGATCCCGCCCGGGTTGACCGGCTCGCAGAGCCCGTCGAAGTAGACGGTTATCATCGACGTGCTCCCTGCTCCTCGAGGAGCTCGATGAGCACCGTCACGCGCCGGATTATATCCCTACTCACGGCAGCTCCTTTCGAGTCTCGTCCACTTTCTTCGCCAGCGCGAAGATCGTGCTACCTTCCAAGAGACCCCTCAACGAGCTTCACCGCATCTACGCGCTGCGGCCCGCCCAGCAGGCGCGAAGCGATGCTCCTCAACCTCTCCAGAGCCTTCTCGGGCTCCAGCACGATGCTGCCGCCAAAAACCCTCACCGACAGCCTGTCGCCCACTTTGATATCCAGCTTCTCGCGGACGGCCTTGGGGATCGTAACCTGGTACTTCCTGGTGGCCACGACCTCCTCCATCGCAGTACCGTAGTGCAGTAGTACCGGTTAAGCCTTTCCATTTTTGCGGTCCGCGCCTCACCGAAAGCCTCCTGCAGCGCGCCCAGCGCGACCCCCGGAGAGCTCGCGCAAGACAGGAGGAACTGCGGCGCTCAGGGTTAGCTGGAGACACGGGTTCCCAGCTACCCCCTCATTCCCTCGAGGGAGATAAGGGGATCCTCCAGCTTGATGCCTACCAGCCCGCACGCTTCTACGTGCTCCCTGTCCCTGACTCTCGTGGAATTTCTCTGCTCGAGCTCGCGGAGCAGGCTCCCCGTGCCATGAAGTGCCTAATAAGGAGGCTTAACTTGGAGTTAGACCTGCTTTTTCCCCTGCAGAAGCTGATCCATGAGGGCTACATACCGCACAAGTCGTAATCTCAGGCTCAGCTAATGCTGCTCATGTTCCTGAGCTGGCTACGCCGAAAGCTAAGTGGATGAGCGTCTAAGCTTCAGACGTAAGGAGTATTAACTTGAGGATGGCAGACGCATTCTACTCAAGAGAAAATATCCCGGTCGAGGAAGTGCAGGGAAAGGGGGTGATCAATACACAGTTCCCAGCGTCTCTGTCGAATGGAACCTTGGCTGGTGCAGTAAGAATGCATAACAGGGTTGTCCCTTTCAAGGGATGTGCTCTACTAGAGAATATTCTGGAAGGAAAATCCTAGGGACCAACTCGTCTCGTGCCCTGCCGGATGGCGGTTCACGGCGCGCCAAAGCAATAGCGGTTATGCAGGAAGATGCTATGCAGGTTATAGCAAACTAGTGGTTGCTGTAGTAGTCATCGTGGTGTTTGCTCTGCTGTTTATTGGGAGGGGAGCGAAGCCTCTGCCGCTTCCCTCCCTGCCAGTATGGATGCTGTTATTCCTACAGACTCCTCTTCCTTTTCTAACGATGCATGTATTCGTTAAATCTGAATAACTGTTACGGCATATAATCTGTAGGAGGATTAGACCCTGCTTTCAGGCAGCTGTTGAGGCTTTAATGTTCATACTTTAACTCCTTATCAGTCCACCCTGAGTTCACAGAGTTCTTAGTAAGGGTCAGTATCGATTTGGTCAATTAATCCTGATGCTGCAGTGTTCGCGAGGAAGCTTGTTGCATCCATAGGGCAGCGAATAATGCTTGAGAAGGCTCTGGGCCAGGTTAGGGTTGACCCTGACTGGGATCTGCCTGCTCCTGACGAGGTGTAAGTTTTCTCAAAAGTTTTAGATCTAATCGTAAAAGTATGGTTTCAATTCTTCCTCAGGGATGAATCTTAAGGCTTGCCTGTAGATGGCTTTCAAAGTTCCCTTATCCAACTCCTCATGGAGAGGAATAGTTAAAGATTGTTTTGTTCCATCCGGTAGGATCCTCCTAAGTTTCACATGACTACCTTTTTGAGAAATTATCGTAAACCCGAATCTCGACAATATTTTGACTACTTCTCTCCCACTCAATACTTTAAGTCTCGGCATAGGAGGGTACTTCTATGCTGACTAGAATGGAGTAGCCTGGAAGAATATCCCATTCGCTCAAGTCCTCCCCCTCAAGATGAAGGCTTATCGCTTCCCTTATGTTCTTCACAGCTTCATCCAGAGTTTTACCCTGGCTGACAACTGGCAGGTCAACGCACTCAGCAACATAGTACTTTTCTCCTTTGTAAATCCTTACCTGTATTATTTTTTTCATACGTTTTGCTTTAATATTCTCCTCCTCACTTTTAAGCTTTACCCTAGGAAATAGCTGCTAAGACTTTAGCAGGCTACCTGACGAAAGAGATGGTCGAGGGCGTCGTCAAGCCAACCGCGGTGGGTCCACGAAGCAGCAGTTGTGAGCAGCGCCGTGCGCCCTCTGGACATCCCACCCCCAAAGCCGCGAGCCGTGAAGCTCAGCAAGCGCAGGATAGCGGACTTCATCTACTTCAGCGAGAAGCACGCGGCGAGAAACCTGACACCGGATCAAATGAGCCGCGCGATAGAGCTCGCCAGGGAACTGGGGATCGAATCGGCGTAGCTGTGATCCGCGCCCCGCGGAGCCCCCGGCAGCATGACCTCGGAGAGCTCGCGTGAGTCATGAGGAACTACGGCGCTCAGAATTTGCCAGAGACTCGGATCCCCGGCGATCTCATTCACCTCTCAAGGGGATGCAGGGGCTCATCCAGCCCGGCGTCTACCGGCTTGCACGCTCTAATGTGTTCCCCTGTGGGCTTCTGCTCGAACTTACGGGCAGGCTCTCCGGCTCGGCTCCGGCGGACCTTTCGCCGTGCATTACCGGCAGGTAGCGGTGGGTGGCCTGCTTGCCTTGCCGGCAGCTTTCAGTGCGCGCATCGGGCGCTCAGCGGCTGAAGTTGGTCGTTTAGAGCTCGAGGATCACTCTCCTCTCTAGCATGTCGAGCGCCAGCGTCTTCACCTTGCTGTTCAGAATCTCTCTGCCCACCAGTACCTCTCCTGTCAGGAGCTCCGGCTCGGTGGGGATGTAGACCCTGACCTCGCCGAGGTTCACGTGGCTGGTGCCGTGGTAAAGGGAGGCCTCCGCCACGTATACTTCGAACTCAGAGGCGCCGTAAAGGGGGTTCTCGAAGAGAACCCTGTCCGCCGGCTCAACCCCCTCGAACATCCTCGCTATCTCTAAATTAGCGTAGATGCCGCCGTCGAAGCCCGTGTCGATGATGGCTGGCCCGCGCGCCCGGCGCCTGCCCACCCTAACGGCGAGGTAGACGACCGGCACGTCCGGTATTCTCTCCCCGCGGTCGGTGTAGCCGTCCTCAGCGTAAAGGTAGCTGATCCTCACTCCTCCTCAACCTCCTCGACGACCCACCTCTCCCTGATCGACCTGCCGCGGAGCCGCGGGGACCTGAGCCTGAGGTAGCCGGTCGTGCTCAGCTTCCACAAAACCGTGGGGTACCTGGGGCTCCTCTCGCCCGCCCCCAGCTTCTCCTCCAGCACCCTCGCTATGAGCTCGCTCCTCGACACCCCCAGCTGCCTGCAGAGGGCGTCCACCCTCTTCAAAAGGTCCCCCGGGAGGCTCACGCTCACCTTAACAGTGGTCATACCCTGTAACACCTTTTACCACCGGTTAATTAAGCTTCCCGCCAACACAGCCTCAGAGCCTGTAAAGCACGCCCACCGGCGCGATTTCAAGCTTGACCGCGAGAAGGCCGCTAGAACGTGCAGGGTTGGAACGAGCTTGCTCACTCGTGCAGGCTCCCCGTGGTCGGAGCTGGCGGGGCTCACCGGGAGGGGCGCCGCGGCACCGCTCCCTGCGGAGCGCTACGGCTTGATCTCGACCCAGTATCTCGATATCTCCTTGAAGAAGGCGCGCCCCGCTCTCTCGCTGAACTCTCTGGGCGTTAAGGCTACTATGTCGAAGCCCAGTTCCCGCGGCAGCTTCAGCCTCACGAGCGCAACCCTGTCCGCGTACTCCATGCCCTCGAAGCGCTCGCACACGACGACCACGTCCACGTCGCTCTCAAGCGTGTGATCCCCCCTCGCGTAGCTCCCGAAAAGGTACACCGTCGCGCCGAGCTCCCTGGCGAGCCTCTCCAGCGCCTCAAGGACCTCCCTACGGGTCTTGAAGAGCTTTCGCGACCTCATCCAAGACCCCTCTAGCCGTCGAGACAGCTTCCTCCGCCTGCTCCCTTGTGATCTCCTCGGAGGGCCTCTCCACGCCGGCATTCGGGTACCTAGCTACCGTGTAGTACGCCGAGAGTTTGGAGAGAGTTCCTTCGCTGAGAGACAGGCCTACGCTCCTAGCCTTGCGGTAGAGCTTGACGAGGTCGTGCCCCCGGGGCGTACTCGCCCAGCGCGTGCAGTATCAAAGCCTTCAACGCCTTCTCGGCCGCCTGCCGGGCCGCGAAGCAAGCCCAGTTGTAGTCGCCCACGCTGATGCTCACCTCCGCGTGGCGGAGGTCTGCTCTAGCCTCCGCTAGCCAATCCAGCGCCTCACCCCTTACGGGCATCGCCGCACCCCCTAGACCTCTCCCCAGAGTCCGAAGGCAGATTATAAAAGCGTCACCAGCGTAAAGCGCGAGAGAAGCAGATTGCCCACGCTTCAACCACGGCGAGAGTCAGCCACCTTCGCGGAAGCTGCCGTCCCGTGGCCGCATGCTAAAGTGTGAAGCCGATGGAGTGTTGTCGGCTGCGCAGGCCAGAGAAGGGTTAAGCAGTGAAGTCGCGAAAACCCTCGAGGTCGCAAACCACCAGGCTTGTTCGGATCGCCCGAGGGCTTTTCCGGGCGGGAGTGTGCGCGTGAGGAAGGTCGTCAAGCTGCACTGCGGCGGCAGGTCGGTAGAGGTTGCAGCGCTCGTGGATACAGGCGCTGCCACGCTGGTCCTGCCCAGGCTCTAGCTTCGACAATTTCGTTGAGAGGGAGCAGAGCTGGATCGCAAGGCTTAAAGATCCTCGTGTATGCTCACGTCACCTACCTGGGTGCACGAGGGCTGGGGGTAAGCCTACGCGCGGCTGCGTTAAGGGGGTAATGAGCTTTCTCGACTTCGGCCCCAACTACTGGGGTTCGAGTTTTCCCTCAGGTGCCCCGCCCAGCCTGGCGGCTCCACGCTTACTAGCTGATCTCTGGAGTCCCGCCAGCTGGAACAAGCCGCACCTGCAGGCTTCGATATCAACGAGCGATGCGGTTTTCGACTCTTTGCTCTTTGTCGAATGTTTGACTTGGCAGCCGACCTCGCTAAAAGGGCAGATAATCATAAATATGTAATAAGGTCTTGTTTTAATCGATGGCTCAGCCTCACCAGCATTTGATTAGGGTTCCGTCCGCCTACCAGCTGGCTGATCTGGTTCTCATCGAGGCTGTGACGCACGTTCACGCTGGTGTAGGACGCGCTGGCGGCGTCGTTGACCTCCCCGTGCAGAGGGACGAGTACGGCTATCCCTGCATCTACGCTAGCAGCTTGAAGGGTGCTCTGAAGACTGCGCTGCTCTGGGCTCTCGTGAAGGAGAAGAACGATTTAACGCTCGCGAGGAGGGCTGCCGAAGCTCTTCTAGGGCCGGAGCCCGAGCCCGAGGAGAGCTTCGAGTCCAGCGTCGCGGTTCTCGATGCGCGGCTCGTAGCAATGCCCGTGCGCAGCCTCAGGGGCGTGTACGCCTACGTGACCTCACCGGTGCTCCTCAGTAGCTTCCTCGAGTACTCTCGCCTCCACGGCGCAAACGGGGACCTGCTGAAGGATGTGGAGTCGCTCTTGAAAGAAGCAAAGGGAGTGAATAGGGGTTCCTGCCTCTGCGTGGGGAGCAAGGATCAGCTCGTCGTGAACGAGCTGGAAAGCAAGATTATCCTGCTGGAGGAGTTGTGGCTCACTCCTCAGGAGGCGAGAAGCGGCGGCGAGCTCAGCAAAGCCCTAGGTCTCGACAAGCCCTTGCTGGTGCTCCACGACGATGAAGCCAGGCACGCGATCGACCGGGGGCTTCTGAGGCTCACGAGGGTCAGGTTGAGGAGGGATACGAAGACCGTGGAGGAGGGAGGCCTCTGGAGCGAGGAGTACGTGCCGGCTAAAACGAGGTTCGCTACGGTGTTCCTCTTCAAGAAGCCGCCCCTCGCTGAGAAGTTCGTGACGAGCCTTCTGGGTAGGCAGAGCGAGGGCGAACGGGGCCAGCAGCGAGTCGATGATACAGCATACCTCGAAGCTCTCGTGAAGCTCGGCCTGCTAAACGATTCGACGAGAAAGAGGGTAGAGGAAGCTCTGCAGAAGAACGATCTAGCGGGTGCCACCGCGCATCTCGCCAGCAGCGTGAGAGAGCGAGTGAAGGAGCTTCTTGCCAACCATCTGAAGGGATACGTTGTGCTCGGCGGTCACGAGACGATCGGTAAGGGTATCGTAAGGCTTCAGGTGGTTAGCGCATGAGCGCTGAACAGCTTAGGGATCCGGTGAGAGCTGCACTCAGTATTTTCACGAGCATTAAAAGGGAGCTTGAATCGACAGCTCAGAGCAAGGAGCTGGGTCGCAAGCTTCGTGCGCGAGCCAGGGACGCCCCCGAGCTAGTGGAGGGGATAGGATTAGTCCCGACGCTGAGCTTCTTTTACAGCAAGAAGAAAGACACAGACTACAAGCTGATGCTTAAAGCAATCCTGCTCTACCTGAAGGAAATCGGAGTTCTAGGCCCAGCGAGGGACGTTGATAATCTTCTGGAGAAAGGTGGCACGGATGCAATGGTTGAGGTACTGCTCGAGCTTAGAGGAGAGAGTACGGCGATTGTACCAATTCTCAGGCCTTTCCTAGTGGAATTCAAGCGGCTCTGTGAAGCCACCTGGGAAGAGGGGGAACGGCAGTGAGCTATGCAGATCCTTTCGAGGCCCTGCAGAACGAGATTAGAAGCGGAGATCTCGTTTGCAGCCTAGAGTTGAGAGCTGTCACCCCGCTGCTCATCGGCGGTTACGATACGTTTACCTGTCACGGGGATCTAGGTAGAGAGGGGCTAAGGCCCCTCTCCATTAAAGGCGTGTGGAGGTGGTGGGCTCGCGTCCTAGCCTCAGCCGCCATCCATAGACGCTTCGGCAAGTTTCCAAGCCTAGAGGGCGCCGACAGGGTCGTAGCGAAAGTGCTTGGAACTATACGCGGAAGGGCAAGCCCTTCTAAGTACCAGATAGTCGTAACGGAGCTCGATGTGAGAACTACCTCGTTGGAGGGGTACAAGAGTGTTGCACGCCTAGGGCTTCTTGAGCTAGGCGGAAGGGGCATCTTAGAGGATAGAGCCCTGGGATTGGGTAGCCGCTTACGCGTAGATCTCTACAGGCAGGCAGATACGCGCCGTGACGAGGACGCTTTCGCAGTCGCTTCGCTGCTACTGGCTCTAACCTTTGGTGGGGTTGGAAAAGCAACGAGCCGCGGCTTCGGAAAGCTAGTGCCAACTCAAATGCGTTGTGATCTGGCTGAGGCAACGAAAGTTTTCAACAGCTTGAGGAGGTTAAACAACGAAAGGGAGGTGCTCAGCGGGGCGAAGCTTCAGTCGGACTTTATTGCGAAGACCGTTGAGAGCACACTAAATACCTGCGTCGAACTTACGGCTCCGCTCGTGGAGAATATGGAAAACGCAGCACAACACGAATGTCCTTTGATCGAGACCCCCGAGGAGGGCTACTATAGAGTTTTTGTAGCTAACAAATTATTTAACGGAGATCTAGATGCTCTCCAAGCAATCGGAAGAGCTACGTTAAAGATGTATTGGAAAGCGCTGGATTTCGTCAGGAAGAGAATTCCTCCGCGTGATGCTTTGCGAAAAGCACGGTCTATTACCGGTAAAGCGTATCGCACATGGATCCTCGGTCTACCCAGGTGGCAGGAACCAAAAAAGAGGCGGCTTACGGGGTACTTAGCTGAGATTGGCGAAAGAGACCCAAAAACCGTCCGAAGAAAATCGCCAGTTATTTTCGTTCCGATGGGAATCCCCATTGGTAGTCGCTACTACGTCATCGTACTAGGCTTTAAAACATGCGACTGGAGCAGAGCAATGATGAAATACCGGAGCCTGCGCAGAAGTGAGAGGGAGGCCACGGATATTCCCAATATTGACGCTGCTTTCAATCAAGCTATGGACTACATCAAAGGTATATTGGAAACTGAATGGGAGTGAAGGGTATGAGCAGGTTCAGATCAGAGAAGAGACAGGAATTCTTTCACGAAATCGAGCTAATCGCAGGGGATTCGAGCAACCTTAGCCTGTTTTCATACGCAACGCTTGCTGGTGCCCGAGTAGCGATGCTGAGCGAATCTGATAGACCAAAGAAGAAACGCATATTCCTTGAAAGGATCTGTAGGATGAGCTGCGGGAGCTTGCACCACGTGAAGGCTTACATAAGGGATGTTAAGGAGGCGCTTCTAGTAAACGGCTTCCAGGTCAAGGAGTGTAGGATCGTAAGCGTAGCAAGGGGACTTGTTGGAACGGGGGAAGCGTTCGGCAAGGCTCTCTTCGAGATCGGGCTAGCTTTCGACCCCCTGCTTAATGTTCCCTTAATCCCCGCTTCTAGTCTGAAGGGAGCTTTCAGGCACGCCTTGAGAAAGAGATTCGGTGAAGGCGCTGCTGAGCGAGTTTTCGGCGGTGCGCAAGAAGGCGTGGGGCTTGTGGGTGTAACCGATGCTTACCCAGTGAGAGCCAGGGGCCGCCTCCTCGAGCCCGATATTTTGGCACCGCACTACCCTGAGACCGAGCAGTTGGAGACGGAGCTGGATGTTGAGCCGAATCCCGTACCCTTTCCGACGATAGCTCCGGGTGTTGAATTCGTTTTTTACATCTACTTTAACAAGGGGCTTCCAGCTGCTCTGGACGAGAGGCGAAAGTTAAGAGTTACACGTGAGTTGGCGGGAAAGGGCGCTGGTTTTGAAATCTTCGAGGGCGACTTAGCTGAAGCCCTCAAAAACGTTAGTGGCAAGGTACATCCAGACCTGATCCCCCTCGTCGACTGCGCCGTTATCTACGCTCTCACGCAGGGGGTCGGAGCGAAGACTTCGGTCGGATACACACGCTTTAAGCTGCTCGAGTACAGGTCGGTGACGTAACCATGAGTGAGGAGCTTTTCAGGCTTAAGATCGCTGCGCTTCTTCACGATCCTCCGGAAAAGCCCTGGCTGCTGCTGGGCATGGAGCCGCACGAGGAGGCAGCACTCGAGTACGTGAAGGAGCTAGCCGGCTTCGGGGATATTCCGAGAGAGGTCAGGGAGGCGGATAGGCTGGCGTCGAGCATCGACAGGTACGTCCTCTCGATCATAATGGGCGAGAGGTACGTCCGGGGGTTCATGCCCTGCAGGAAGCTGGTCCTGAAGAACCCTATCAACCCGCTCTTCCAAGTGGAGCTGCCAGAAAAGCTGCCCGCGGAGCAGGTTAAGGGATTCAGGAAGAGGCTCTTCGATGCCTTAAGCAAGATTGCAGATGCGAAGTTGAGGTACCTGCTGCTCTACGCGCTCTACGAGGTTCTCTGGATCGACCAGGACCTACCTGTAGGGCCGGCGGAGACGAGGGTCCCCACCCACACGGTGTTCGACCACAACTACGCCACTGCCGCGGCCCTCAACTGGATGGCGAGCGACGCCAGGAAGGGTCTTCTCGTGGGGCTCGACGTGGCCGGCGTCCAGGCCTTCGTGGCGTCGAGCAGGAAGCTTAGGGACGCGTGGGTGTCCAGCTACCTCGTCTCGGCGCTGGTCTGGTACACCATCCTCCCGCTAGTGGAGCAGCTGGGGCCCGACGTCGTGGTGACCCCCTCGCTCAGGCTCAACCCGTTCTTCCTGCACTGGCTCTCCCACAAGGTGCGTAGCTGTCCGAAGGAGGAGCTTCCACCCAGCTTACCTAACGAGCTGGATAAGGCGACGAAGTACGCGTACATGGGGGATGAGTACCTGCTGGAACTGTACAAGGGCTTTTGTGTCCCACCGTACGCTTGCGTGCCCGAGAGGGCGACGCTTATCCTCCCGCCCACGGAGGAGCTCAAGGGCATCCTCGGGGATGATGTAGCTCCAGCACTCGAAAGCAGGTTTAGGCAGGGCTGGCGCAGCCTGTGGCGGGCGATCCGCGCGTACGCGGAGGAGAGAGCGAAAGACGAAGAGGGGGAGCTCGTTTGGAAGTTTATCGCTAGAGTCTTCAGCTACTACGGCGGAGAGTACGAGAAGGCCCTGTTCCACGAGGTGCCGCCGCTCCAACTCAGGGTGGAGGTGGTCGAGGTTGAGCTGGAGGGGCAAGAGTACTGGCGTACCTACAGCGAAAAGTACAACGAGCTGGCTTCGAGGCTAGCTCAGCGCAAGTACAGGAGGGTCGAACCTGAAGCTGAGCTGCAGGTCGACCAGCTCACGGAAGCGGCCTTCGCTAGGGGCATAGGCTTCCCCCGCCGCTCGCCTAGAGGCTTCGAGTACTGCACCTCCTGTGGAAGGCTGCCAGCCCTTCTTGTGCTGCCCTCGGGGGAGGGCGAGCGCCCCGAAGAGGAGGAGTACGGCTTCTACGTGTACGGTGCTGTGGTGAGGGGCTGGGAGAGCGCCAAAATCGAGGAGCTGTGGAGGAGGATTAGAGATGCTATGGCTCGCGGAGAGAAGGAGTCAGAGCTCGACAGCTTCACCCAATGGCTGGATAACCACAAAGTTAAGATTGATCTTCGGGGCCTTAAGACGATCTTCGCGCCCGGAGAGAGGCTCTGCGCCTGGTGCTTCGCGAAGAGGGTCCTCAGCCTCGAGCCACGACTACTCAACATACTACTCTTAGGCGAGGATGAGGAATACGTTCGACGGCTCGCCAAGGAACCCCGAACACCTCAGAGAGCTAGCTTCGGCTTCCCATCCACACCTGACGTGGCTTCGCTTCGGCTTAGGGAGAAGCTCGTTGAGAGCATAAGGAAGGGGACCGTCCCAGCGCAGAGTCTTCAGAATCAGCTTACAGCTCATTTCCCCCTGCTTTTCGATGTTCTCAGAGCAGTCGCGAGAGAGGCCAGGCCCTGGCTCGCTGAAATGGAGCTGGAGGGAAAGGTTAAGGAGTTGAAGCTGAGTAGGGATCCGGAGAGCCTGCTGCTCGGGCTTCTTAAGGCGGACGCTGAAACGCTCTGGCTCTCCAGCGACAAGGAGTTGAGGACCCGCTGGAGTTCGCTCATACGCGAGTGGGGTCTCGCTGGCTACCTGTGGAGCTACTATGGCATCGTTCGGGCTGACGGCGACAACATTGGTAAGCTGCTCGTAGGCGATGTTTCGGCGCTGCACGGCCTGGAGGATGACCCTGCTGAGCTAGGAACCTTGCTCGCGGGAATCCTGAAGGCTTCCGGAGCTTGCGAGTTCGAGAAGCTGCTCGCCGCGCTGCTAGAGGAAGATGAGGAGAGGTGGCAGGCTGCCCTGAGGCAGTGGTCGGCATCCCTCTCGGGGCAGCTGAGCGAGAGCGAGGATGAGGTGAGAAGGCGGCTGACCCGCGCCAGGCAGGTGGTAGAGGAAATTCGACGCAAGCGCGCGATTCCTGTAAGCATATCCTACCACTTCTCGATCAGCAGCGCCCTATCCAGAATCGCGATCCTCGAAGCGGTGGCGGTCTCGAAGCTAGGAGGCTTCATCGTCTACGCCGGCGGCGATGATCTGATGGCGTTCGCCCCAGTTGACTCTCTGGCAAAGCTGGTCTGCATCAGCAGGCGCATCTTCGCGGGAGCCCCTATCGATAGATGCCGCGCCGAGAAGACGCCTGGCGGTGAAAAGCGAGCTTCTACGGCGGGAGAGCGGCACGAGTCCGGGCAGCCGCACTTGACCAGCGGTGGAGTACAAGTCTCGCCGGAAAAAGGCTTTATCAGGGTGAGGAGTGCCTGGCTACCGGCCCTGCCGGGCGTAGGTAGGAGCTACTGCGCGCTGCTTGCTCACTATCTTTACCCGCTGCACCTGGCGCTCGATCGCGCGGGCTCAGCGCTCGAGGATGCCAAGGCTAGAGTTCGCACCACCTGCACGCATAAGGGGAGGAAAGAGAGGCTCACAAAGGACACGGCTGCTTTCGCATACGTGCCGAGAGGGGGTGTGGAGCTCTCCTTCGTTCCGCTGACGCTGAACAGGGGCTTCCACGTCGCGGAGGGGAGCGTTAGCGCTGAAGACTACCTCCGCGAGGTATCCTTAACCGCCAAGGCCGTTGACGGCCTGCTCCGCTCGGTGTCCCCGCTTCTTGGCGAGCAGCTGTACTCCTCTAGCCTCCTCTACGACGTGGAAAGCGTGGGCAGTAACCTCGTGGAAGCCGCCAGGCGCTACGTGGAGCTCGTTGAAACGCTGGTGGACTTCGTCCTTAAGAGGAACTTGGCGCGCAGGAGGGAGAGAAGAGAGGCTGAGAGAATCAGGTGGGATGAACTCTCAGAGCTCATCTGCGAGCTGGATAAGCATGAGAGCATGAAGTTCAGGACTAGCGTGGTGGAGGCGGAGACGGGAGGGAGAGAGGAAGCCGCGCACATTTTCACAGCTATCGTTCGCTCCGCGAGGAATCTGAGGGGTGGGATGCGGTGAGCGGTGTATCGGTCTACCAAGTCAGGATAAAACCGCTGGAGCCGCTCATGCTGCGGGGTCCCGGCGAGTTCGACCCCTCGGCACGCGGGGTGAGCGCAGCCGCTGTCTCGCAGGCCTTTCTCGCCCCTAGCACCGTCGCTGGGCTCTTAGTATCCCTCCTCCTAAGGCGGCCAGTGGAGCCCGTTTCGAGCTGGACGTGCTACGTGGATAGGATGCTCGAGCTGCTCAACAAGCTGGGCATCAGGTGGATCCGCGGCCCCTACCTGGCCCAGGGCTCCACCCCTTACGTTCCGATCAGGGCAGGTGGCGACCTCTTCTTCATCGATCTAAACCAGCTCGCCTACCACTTCAAACGGGAGCTCGCCAATATCGAGAAGGGGGATCTCGAGGGCTTCATAAGCAGATTACGGCAGATCCAGGACCGCGCAGAGCCCCGCCTGCAGGAGCGGGTGGGGATAGCTTTAACCGCTCGAGAGGGGTTGAAAGCCGTGAGGGAGGGCTTCCTCTACACTGCGAGCTATGTCTCGGTCCGCTGCGACTACATAGCTGTTGAGATCGGCTCGGATAGTGGCGCAGCGCCTGGTTCGCTAGCCCGCCTCAACGGAGCTGCAGCGGCGGTGGGTGGCGAAGGCAGAGTTGCCAGACTCGAGGTCCTAGGCGTTGACGGGGGCGTGGCAGAGCTTGTAGCCGGCTCGGAGTTCGAAGGAGGCTACGCGGTGCTTCTTTCGCCGCTCGTTTTGCGCAGCCCGATGAGAATCGAGAGGAAGGGTGGTAGGGTGAGCGTGAAAGTGGGGGATAAGTGCTTCCTCGAGCTAATCAGCGGCACTGTAGGCCTCAGGGGGTTGGGCTTCAGCATCGCCGAGAGGTCGAGGAAGCCCGTGTACCCAGCGATACTCGAGGGATCGATCGTCAAGCTCTGTGAGGGTCAGCGCTACACGAGGGACGTGGGCCCCTACGCGAACGTACCCGGAGGAGCGCTGCTCGAGCTACTGGGGAGGATAGGTTACGGGAGCCTTGCTGCGCTCGGGTGAGCGTCCGTGAGCGGGGTGAGCCCGCCCGCGAAGCTAGTATTCGCAGCTTTGGGGGACGTCTCCGATCTTGTCAAGTGCGAGTACTACCTCGATGCCAGCTCGTGCCAAGGGACGGGACGATACGAGACTTTCTTCTCCATAGAAGCTCTCGCGCGCTGCCACTCCGCAAAGCTCGTGAAGATCTTCATCCAAGATTCCCTCCTCCTGAACAGGCTGCTCCAAGACGATCAAGATTTGAAAGACGAGCTTTTCTCGAAAAAAGCGCTGAGCAGAGCCGACTTAGCGAGCCGCCTCGTGCGCGGCTCCTGGATATATTCGTACTGCGAGAAAGCCCTCCTGAAAGAGGATTGGGATAGAGTCGACGAGGCGCGTAGGAGTTTCGAGAGCTTCTGCCGCCAGATCAAGTGCGAGATCACTACGCTGCCGGGGATAGCCTCAGGGAGGAGAGACAGCTACGTTTACACGTGGAGGGGTGGGAGGGAGAACTTCTACAGGGCGCTCCTCGCGGGCGTCGTAGGCTACGCGCTCAAAGCCTTGTGCGAGCACGCGAAGGAGGATTCGATCGATGTCATCGTCGATACCACTCACGGCATCAACTACTTCGCTCACGCACTTGTAGAGGGCGTGTCGCTGGCCTGCTCGCTCTACTTGCTGAGGCGGGCTCTGCAGCCCGCCACGATCACTCTCTCCCATTACAACTCCGATCCCTTGTTGATAAGAGGCTTCGAGAGGGAGGGCGTGTCCGTCAGAGTCAATAGAATCGCCGAAGAGAAAATCCGCGCGCTGGTGGTCCCGCGCCTCAAGGAATTCCTCGAGAACTACGTCGCGGGCTTCAGCTCGCTCGAGAAAGCTGCCGAGAGCCTAGCCGGGCACTGGAGCAGAGGCGGCTGCACCGCAGACGAGTGGCTCAGGGCGCTGACGTCCTGCCTACTGCTGGTCAGGGGAGCCCTCTTTTGGGCCCTAGCTCTAGCACTCCAGTGTAGAGTCCCCACGCTGGACGAGATCCTCGGGAGACTCGAAGAGGTCAAGGTGGAAGCCAAGGACAAGGACGAGGACGAGGAAAGACGCGTCGGGGGTGACAGGGCGGGGGTCGAGCCCATAGTTCGCAGCCTGACTTACAGGTGGAGTGACGGCGAGGGGGCAAGCCCCTTCGTCGAGGTTCTCCTGGTCAGCCAGATCGTTCGCGCGCTCAGCGAGGTAGCGGAGCAGCTCGAAGCAGGCCCTGAGCCGCACAGCATCCTCGTGAAGTGCTTGAGAGAATACAGCGGCGAGGAGGAAGGCAAAGTTCGGGAGATAGCTGCTAGGCTCGAGCAGGGGGAGGGCAGGGCACCGGTGCTTGACCTGGATCGGATGAGGACCGTAGCGAATCACATATACCCACTCGACACCGCCAGCCTGATCGACTACGAGATCAGAAAGGTGCGAGCCCTGCTTAGGAGGATGCGCGGCAGCGGGCCCGAGACCTCTAGCGGTGCTCGGAAGTCCGGAAGGAAGTATCTAGTGCACCAAGGAGAGGGCGTGAAGCTCATAATCTCCCTACCTGAGGCGGGCCTCGACGAAAGGAACTTCTACGCCCACGCCGGTCTAGCGAGCGGCACAGCGTTCATTGCAGCCCTGATCGAAGGAAAGAGGCTGGTCGCCTGTCCCTACGACTACGAGCCGGTCATGCGACTAGCCAAGAGCACCCCGGCGACCGTGAAGTAACCCAGCGAAGCCTCGAGCAGTCATCGGCGCGCCACCCCCACCCTGATGCCGAGCTACCCTCAGCATCTTTCAATTCTTTCCCAGCTGCTTCGCGTTAAGAAAAACGATGGTCCACAGAAAGCCAACCGTCCTTTCAATTCTTTCCCAGCTGCTTCAGAAGGGTAAGGCGCTGTACGGTTACCTTGTTTCCCTTGCGCAGCCTTTCAATTCTTTCCCAGCTGCTTCGTGGTGTACTGGGGCCGCCACACCCCCCACAGCTCGCCCTGCCTTTCAATTCTTTCCCAGCTGCTTCCCCTGAGGTTCGACCTCTCCGGGATCGAGGACGTGAGACTTTCAATTCTTTCCCAGCTGCTTCACGGAGATCATTTTCGATGTGATGAAGGTGCAGGCCGTGAACCTTTCAATTCTTTCCCAGCTGCTTCGAGAGAGCCACGCTGCCGCCGCTTAAAGCAACAGTCCCACTCCTTTCTTTCAATTCTTTCCCAGCTGCTTCAAATTCTTTTTCCCCTCCGTTTCCTGCAGGCTGAGACACTTTCAATTCTTTCCCAGCTGCTTCTGAGGCATGCCGCGCGCGGTGTGCCCACGGTGCGGGGAGCGCTTTCAATTCTTTCCCAGCTGCTTCGAGGGCAGGAACAACTTCTACCAGTACGTGGGAGAAGTTTCTTTCAATTCTTTCCCAGCTGCTTCAGGGAAGGCGTTGAGAGCGTGCTCAAAGTACGCGCCAGGGCTTTCAATTCTTTCCCAGCTGCTTCTTGAAATCTATCACATCGTGCGGCAGTAGGCCAAACTCGCTTTCAATTCTTTCCCAGCTGCTTCACTTGTGTCCGCCGCTTTCCCTGAAAGGGCAGAAAACTTTCAATTCTTTCCCAGCTGCTTCAGAAACGTGTACAAGCCCCACAGGAAATCGCCGATGAGCTTTCAATTCTTTCCCAGCTGCTTCGACGTCAACCTAGACCTCTTGAAGCTGAAGCCGGGTGAAATCTTTCAATTCTTTCCCAGCTGCTTCTTCAGAAATTTCCCTTAACGGGAAAAACACTGTGCAAAAAGCTTTCAATTCTTTCCCAGCTGCTTCCTTCTCCCTTTCGCGTAGAGAGCGGGCGTGGCAACCCGCTTTCAATTCTTTCCCAGCTGCTTCCGTGTGGTTTTACGCGTGGTGGTTTTTAAGGTTTGTCTTCTCGAATTTTGAGTATCGTTTTCCGCAGGGTGCGTTGTTCGCCGCTTATCTGTGGATTCGGGGGAGGAGGGGTGGAGTTCCCGCCCCTCGGCGGGGAATAGAGGAACTTTCTAAGGAGAGGTCGCTTAGCTTTTAAATCCAGTTTCGAAGAGCGGGGAACGCGTTTCCCGCAGGCTGGCGGGTAGGGTCTGCGCGCCCTTATGCCTTTCCCGTGCGCATAGCTTCGCGTTTGCGCTCGATCTCCGCGATGGCTTTATCCTTCGGAGGCCTTTGGGGAAGGCTGCCCGATCGGGTTCTCGTGCTGGCGGCGAGCCTATGGTCGGTAAGGTCGGGAGCACTTCCAGCTGTGCGGCAGGCTGGGGGCTCGGCGCGCCGGGGGGTGCTTTAACGGCACGAACTGCTGAGCATGTAGCTTGAAGCAGCTCCAAAACCTCACCGGCGTGAGGAGGTGTATTCAACCCGCAGCGGAGCATTGAGTTCTCGCTACGTGGGCCTGCTTTCTTCACGTGGAAGAGAGGGGGGAAGGGAGCGGAGGAGGCTCCATAGTAAGGATGAGTAGGGCGGCTTCTTCGCACCGGCGGGGGTTGAAATCGCTTCTCGAGCCTAGAGGGGTTGAGGGGCGAGGAGGTGCCGCTGGAGGTGCTCACCGCCCGTTCACGGCGGGTTGGGCGAGCTGTTGCCCCTGCGAGGGTAACGTGCTGACCCCGCGCTGGGATTAGTGGTATCTACCACGCTGGCCTGGTCTTCTGGGGCTCGATAGCTTGCGCAGGTCGAGCTTGACGCCTTTTTCCAGGGCTTCGGTTACGACCACTTTCCTGCCCTTGTACTTCTCCAGCTGCTCGGGTGTGTAGGGGAACATCTCCAGCGTGAAGGACCCGTCCCAGAGCCTGCTGAGGAGCTCCATGTTCTCGATGAAGCTCCTCTCCTTGAACTTCTCAGAGACGACCACCATGTCGAGATCGCTGTCCGCCAGCGGGGTGCCGTAGACCCTCGAGCCGAAGAGGTAGACTTCGCTGACGTCGAGCTCGTCCCTCAAGCGCTTGAGGAAGGCTAGGAGCTCCCTCTTCTGCTTCTTCGAGAGCCGCACTTTGCCGAGCTCAGGGAAGGTTTCCACGGCTCTTCACCCACTCCAGAACCCTCTGGGCCGCTGCGATGCACTTCTCGCGTGTCTATCTGCCCCTCGGTTTAAGCTTACCTTTGCGGCGCTCTACACCACTTTAACGCGGCTTGCGCTCAAGCCGACCTTCGAAGCGGGAGAAGTACCCCAGGGTTAACCCGCCTTGGAGACTGCAGCTGGCGAGAAGCGCTTTTACGCCCGCCTTCTCC
>JAVYKX010000004.1 GCA_038741495.1 Thermofilum sp.
TGTTGAGGCTTACGATTAACGGGAGAAGTGTTGACTTCACGGTTGCTTGTGTTCACCGGGCTTTGTCTGCGCTGGACGCTGAGGTTCTCATTCCTCTAGACTCTTTGAGCAGCTTCTCCGTGGACGTCTCTGAGGTTTCGCTTGTGGAGTTCACGCTGAAGCCTGGTGCTGGTGTGGCCGGCACGCTGAGGCGCCTGGAGGAGGTGCTGCCTTCCTCGGTTCAGGTGGTTAAGGTTCAGCAGCCGGGTGCTTTCGTGGAGGGCTTGAACGCGCAGTTGCTGGCGTTTCTGAGTGTCTGGAGCCTAGCTGTTTACGCTGCTGTGGCGTTGGCCTCTTACGTGGTGGTTGTGAGGCTCGCTGTGGAGTCTGCCTACGAGCTCGCGATGCTTAGGGCGCTGGGTGCTGGTAGGCTGCGTGTTTTCGCGGCGGTAGTGGGCTACGCGGCTGTGGTGGCTGCTCTGGGCGGTGTGCTGGGGGTGGCTCTGGGCCTGGTGGTGGCTCAGGTGGTTTCAAGGGTTCTTTGGTGGCTGGCGCCGAGCGCGGAGGTGTCCCCGTTCCTGGAGGCTGGGCAGGCGCTCGGGATACTTCTCATGACGCTGGCTTCCTCGGTTCTGGGCTGCTTGTGGCCTGCTTACAGGTCTGCTTGCTCCGAGTACGCGGGGTATCCGCTGTGACTGTGCGGGGGCTCTCGAGCTACAGGTACTTTAAGCGTCAGCGTGTTTTAACGCTAGCCGTAGTGATCTTGGTGGCGTCCTTTCTCTTCTCGCTCACGGCGTCGGCTCTCCTGGGCTTCTACAGGGGCCTCGCAGCCTACTTGGGTGAGGGGGAGGATATCGTAGCGGTGTACGACCGGAGGAGTAGGACGCCTTTCACCGGCTTGGTTCCGGCGTACCTCGCCGACAGGCTGGCGGCTGCCGAGGGTGTGGTGGCGAGCAGCCCTGAGGTTATAGCTCCGTGCGTGGTCAAGGGTCAGCCCGTCTTCGTGAGGGGTGTGATTCTGGAGAGGCTCGTCGAGCTCAACCCCCTGGCGGTCGAGGGGGCTTCCGCGAGCCTGGAGGGCGCGGGCTCAGCCATCGTGGGGAGAAGCCTCGCGGAGAGGCTCGGGCTTAAGCCGGGCGACAGAGTACTCGTCCTAGGCGTGCTGGCGGATAGGTACTTGGAGCTGCAGGTCGAGGGCTTATTCGCGTCCGGGTCGGCTCTAGACGACGAGATCTTGGTCCCGCTCTACGTGGGGCAGTGGCTTAGGGGGGTGGACTACGGGAGTGTCACCCTCATAAGGCTGAAGCTGGATAGGGGTGTGGTGACCCCGGCCGAGATCTTTGAGGTGGTTGCAGCGGAGGCTTCGCGCCCGAGCGGGGCCGGCGGGGGCCGGGGGGAGGCTGAGGCTCCCAGGTATGCTCCGCGCTGGGTGGCGAGGAGCTTTAGCTTGGAGGATGTGGGGGTCGAGGAAGCCTCCACTCTAATGAAGAGCTACATGGAGAGGTACGGCGTGAGGGAGGAGGTTCTCCTAGCGATTTCCCTCACGGTCTTCCTCTTCTCCAGCTCGGTGGTGGTTCTGGCGTCGAAGACAGTGGTCGCTCAGCATAGGAGTGAGGTGGAGGTTTTGAGGGCGCTCGGCGCGGCGAAGAGGCTTCTAAAGGTGGATATGCTGCTCAAGCTCCTGCCGTGGGGGGCGGCGTTCTCCCTAGCCGGCTGGCTTGCGGCTTCGGCGTTTCTACTTACGGTTCAGAGGCACGGCTACCTGCAGGTTTTATCGCACACGGTGCCGTTCCAGCTGGACTTCCTCGTCTTAGCTCTGAGCCTGTTCCTGTCGGCCGCTCTCCTCTCGCTCGGCGTCTTGGAGAGCGAGGTCGGGTAGCGGGCTTGTTGCATGTTCTCCGCGTGCCCTAGACGTTCGAGGACCCTGCGGGACTCGGCGCGCTCTAGCTCTCCTGCCGCTCTCTCTTCGGCTGAGCGCCCGCAGAGGGTTCCCCTGCGCTGCAGCTATATTAGCTGCGATACTCTGGTTTTTCGATGAGCGGGGATTTGGGCGAGGACAGCTCCTCTGCGGGAGCTATCGAGCGGGCTGGCTCCGGCCTCGCGGGGGCTCTCTCCATCGCGCTGCCGCTCACCCTGGCTATCTGCCTGAGGGTTTACCCTTTCCTCTTGAGCGGCCTGCCGTTCTCTGTCGACGCGTGGCCCTCGGTAAGGTACGCTGAGGTCCTGCTGACGCGCCCCCTCACCGGCTTGAACGTCGAGGTGCTGGGGACTCGGGAAGAGCTCGGAGATAAGCTGTTCGGGGCTTTCGTCTCCGCGTTGACGGGCTGGGAGCCCGTAAGGGCTATGGCCTTATTCGTGCCGGTGGCCGGCTCTACCTCTATCCTCGTGTTCTACGTCCTGGTGAGGCGGATCTGCGGTGGGAGGGTTGCCTTCCTGGCGTCCACGCTGCTGGCTGCAGCGTTCGCCGATGTGATGCTGACAGCTGGGGTTAAGGGCGAGACGTACGCGCACCCGCTGTACATGATGCTGATTCTCCTCTTCCTCCAAAGGGGTGAAGATCTGCGGAGGATCCTCCTCTTCTCCCTCGCCAGCGCGTCCCTGGTTGTGGCGCACTGCTACACGGCGATCCTCACCTCGGCTATACTGGCGTTTATGTGCGCGGCGGCTCTAGCTTCGAAGTGGAGGACGGGCGGAGAGGTGGAGGCGCGCTGCCTGGTTTTCCCGCTGATCCCTGTGCTCCAGGCTCTAGCCTACCTCGCGCTCTACGCCAGCTGGGTTTCCGCGTTTTTCTCCGAGATCGACTGGTTCTCAGCAGCTTCCTACCAGCTGGTTTTTCTCGCTGTGGCGCTCCACCTGGCTTTCACGCCTCACAAGCCGGGTCTAGCGGGGGTCTTAGCTGCCTGCGCTGCTTTCGCAGCGCTTGCGCTCGCTTTCCTAGCGACGCGGAAGCCCCTTGTACCCGGTGCGCCAGTCCTCCCGGAGCGCTACCTCCTGTACGCAGCTCCCCTCGTGGCGGCAGCCCCCTTAAGCGTCTTGGGCTACGACATGCTTAAGGGCGCCGGCAACCGCTACGCCGATATCCCTCTCCTCTGGCTAGCCGCCGTGCTTGGGCTCGAAGCCTACGCGGTTTTCGGCGCGGAGCCTGGGCTGGGATCTACTCTCGCTTATCGCGGGCTAGTCTTCCTCATGCCTCCTCTGTCGATTCTATGCGCTGCAGGGCTTCGGAGGCTGTCGAGGAACGGACTGGGGCTTCGGAGGCTCGGGGCCCTCGCCCTCCTGGTGGTAATCCTAGCCTGTAACTTCCTCACGTTTCACGCCGCGATCCACGTGCGGGAGCGCTACCTAGGGTACTTCTGGCTAAACAGGCGCTCGGAGTACGGGGCTGGGGCCTGGCTCTCGAGCGGGTGCGGTAGCAGCACTGTCGCGAGCGACGTGAAAATGGCTTACCTTTTAAGGTACTACTTCTGGCTGAGGGTTGACGAGCTCCGGGGCCTTCTCTACCTGTCCGGGAGGTCGCGCGAGCCGGAGATCCTGCTGGTCTACGACTGGATGGTGGAGAAGGGGTACGTTGTCGGCGGGGGTTACAGCGTGGACCTGCCCGGGGGCTGGAGGGAGAGGGTGCGCGCGCTCAGCCTCATATACTCGAACGGTGCTGTAGAGGTCTATAGGGGTAGGGAGGTTTGATAGAGCTCTCCAACGTCTGGAAATCGTACGGCACGAGGGAGGTTCTGAGAGGAGTGGACTTAGTGGTCGGTGAGGGAGAGTTCGTCTCGATAAGGGGTAAGTCGGGTGTGGGTAAGACGACGCTGCTTAAGATCATAGGCCTCTTGGAGCCGCCCGACAAAGGGGATGTGAGGCTTTTCGGGAGGTCTGTTAACGGGCTGGGCGACAGCGAGAGGTCGAGGATTAGACTGTACCAGGTAGGCTTCGTCTTCCAGTTCTTCAACCTGATTCCATCGCTGACTGTTCTGGAGAACATCGAGCTCCCCTTGGCCTTAGCCGGGGTCGGGAAAAAGGAGAGGAGGGAGAGGGCTATGGAGCTCCTGAGGTATTTCAGCCTAGAGGAACTAGCCGGGAGGTTTCCGGACACGCTGAGCGGAGGGGAGAGGCAGCGCATAGCGGTGGTGAGGGCGCTGGCCAACAACCCGAGAGTAGTTCTCGCGGATGAGCCCACCTCGAGCCTAGATGAAGAGAACTCCAGGCTAGTTGTAGAACTTTTAAAGAAGGTTAACAGGGAGAGGGGGGTCGCGGTGGTAGTGACAACGACGGACCTTTACGAGAAGCTTCCGACCCACAGGGACTATCTGCTGAGAGACGGGCGGCTCTACGAGATGCCCTGACTCGGGCGGCTTGGAGGGCTCAGCTACTCACCTCGCTCTGCGAGCTGGCTGGGGGCGTGAGGCGTGCCGCTCTTCGCGCCGGGGCGCGCGGAGCGGTCGCTTTCCCGAAAAAGATTTAGCTTTCCCAGAGATAACTCTGTGGATGCTTGGAGGCTTACTTGTCGGTTTTGAGCCTCCGCGGCCTGCGGGAATCGAAGCCGTGCTGATGCTGTTTTCCACCGCTTGCGAGCGCGCGCTGAGGCTGGGATTGCGCTGGAGGCTCGAGCCGGAGGGGCGGGCTATCCTAACTCCTGTGTCGGGGATCTGGTCTGAGAGGGCTGGGCTGCGTGGAGCATTAGCTCAGCCTCCGAGTAGCCGAGAGGAGGGTCCGGGCGGCTTCGAGGGCGGGGCCGGGCGGGGTTACAATCCTCTTTGTCTTGAGGTTAGTTCTGCACTCGCATCTCGCTGCGATGAGCGTGGCGCTTTCTTCGCAGGTGGGGTGCGGCTGAGGGCTTTTCGGGGAGGAGCCGGGGCTGCGCCGCTGATGCGGGGAGGGGTCGTGCCGGGGGTTAAGCGCTCTAGCTCTGGGGGCAGGGAGGTTGGCTGCGCGGGGCCGGGTGGGGCTGGGGGCTGCGGTGCCCCGCCGGAGTCTTCTCGCGGGGTTGGTCCTGTTTCTCTGGAGGATGTGACGGTGGTGATTCCCACTCTTAACGAGGCGGAGGCTATAGGCCTGGTTATAGACGAGCTGAGGGGGTACGGTTTCTCTAAGATACTCGTCGTCGACGGGCGCTCGAGGGATGGTACGCCGGAGATAGCGGCGGCGAGGGGGGCTAGGGTTGTTACCCAGCGCGGTGAGGGTAAGGCTGACGCGGTAAGGACGGCTCTCGACTTCGTGGACACGCCTTACATGCTCGTCATCGACGGGGACTACAGCTACGACCCTTCCTGCGCCTACAGGATGCTGGAGCTGGCTCGGAGCTACGACGAGGTCATCGGAGCGAGAACAGAGGGTAGGGAGAACATCCCCGCTGTCAACAGACTTGGCAACTGGCTCCTCACGAAGATGTTCAACTTGCTTTTCGGCACGAAGTTGAGGGACGTGTGCTCCGGGATGTACCTCCTGAGGACGAGCGTGGCGAGGACGGCTTGGTTTGAAAGCAGGGGGTTCAGCGTCGAAGTGGAGCTGGCAGCTCACGTGGCGTCGACCACGAGGAGGATAGCGGAGGTGGATGCCAGGTACAGGCCTAGGGTTGGGGAGTCGAAGCTGAGTTTGAGGCACGGCTTCCTCATAGCGCTCGACGCCGTGAGGCTGGCGTGGAGGTACAACCCGGCTTTCTTCATCTTCGCTGTGGGGGCGCTCGCCCTCATCCCCGCGGCTCTCATCCTGGCTTGGGTGGCTTACGAGCTGCTGTTCCTGGGAGTTAAGCACCACGTGTGGGCTTTGGTGGGCGTGACTCTCGGCGGAGTCGGCGTCACGTCCTCTCTCCTGGCGGTGATGGCCCTCTTCCTGAAGAGGATGGAGTACAGGATCATCAGGGCGCTGGAGGCGATAGAGAGAGGAGTGGGATCGTGAGCTGGATCTTCAATAGCAAGGTGCTGGCGGTCCTAGCAGCTGCCGCGGTCATCTTTCAGCCTCTCAGCGCTTGCCGCTCCCGTTGAGGATCGGCGGCGCGATTAGCGCTGCGCTGAGCAGGTTTGACTTGAGCAGGTGCACGCACTTCTTCAAGGCTGATAGCGGTGTGAAGCTGCCCCCGGACTACCTCCTCGAACTTCTATCCAGGGGGGCGCCGGTGGCTGGGCGGGGTTTAGCTAATTTCAGTCAGGTTCCTCAAGGAGCAGTTGGGGGGTAAGTACCCTGTTAGCTACTGCGATGACGGCTACATCTCGGCTCTGAGCGTAGCTAGCGGTTGGTGGCCGCCAGAGTACAGCGGCCGCTTAGAGTTCCCCGTTATCCGGCAGCCAGCCAGGGAGTACGCTTACGGCGTAGAGTACTACAAGTGGGGCCTACCCTTCCCGCTCCTCATCCTCATGTCGCCCGCACTGCTAGCCACCGGGAGGCGGGATCTCCGCAGCCTGGTGTGCAACATCGCCGGGTACAAGTATTCACTCTGAAGCCGAGTGGCACGCGAGCTTTGTTGCTTTGCGAGCCCCCAACCCCTGGGGGCGGTGGGCCAGTGCTCCTCGGCAGCGAGCTGCGAGCTACAACTTGCGGAAGCTGTTGAGCGGTGGGCTCGGCGGCTGAGGAGCAGCTTACGCTGCCTAGCAATGTTTTTCAGCGGGTGTGCCTGTAGAAGTAGTGGTTGGGGGGTGGCTGAGCAGCTGCTTCCTTTGGCGGTTGATAAGGCTTTGGAGCTTGTTGTGAGGAAGGTGGAGAAGGGTGAGAGGCTGAAGCCTGAGGATCTTGCTGTTCTCACGATTGCTGTTGTGAGAGATATGTCGAGGCGGATTGACGAGACGAATAAGCGGATCGACTTGCTTGCCGACTCGCTTAACGCGAGGATCACCGAGCTTGATGAGCGGCTAAACAGGAGGATTGCCGAGCTTGACGAGAGGTTGAATAGGAGGATTGATCTTCTCGATGAGAAGCTGAGCAAGCGCATCGACGAGACGAATAAGCGGATCGACGAGACGAATAAGCGTATAGACGCGTTAGCTGATTCCCTCAACGCGAGAATCACCGAGCTCGACGAGAGACTGAACAGGAGGATTGCCGAGCTTGATGAGCGGCTCAACGCAAGGATTGCCGAGCTCGACGAGAGGCTGAGCAGGAGGATTGATGGTGTTTATCAGCTGCTAGGCGACGTGCAGAAGACTGTTGTAGAAGTTCAGAAGACAATGCTCGAGTTGAGCAAGCTGCTCGTCGAAGTGCAGAAGGACATGGCCGACCTGAAGAGAGCAGTACTAAAGCAGTGAACAAAGGGCTACCGTTTACGCTGAACGTTCGAGGCGATAAGAGCAGGTGTCCAAGGGGCTATCGAAGCGTGGGATTCGCGACCATCGACAGTGCTGTGGTTCTTCGGCCGAAGGCTCCATCGATAACTCTCGCAACAGCCGAAGAGGCTGAGCTACGCTGAGGAGTTTCAGAAGGCTCTCGAAACGAGGGGTGCCCCTAAAGAGCGATGTCAGCGAAGCCCTCCTGTCTAGGTTGCTGCCGCGAGCTCCTACATTAACCGTAGACCGGGTGTGATCTCTAGATCTCATAGTGAGCGCGGATCATTTGAGGAAAGTGACCGGAGAGGACCTTAGAGCCATGTACAGCGACGTCGTGAGGACGCTGCGTAATGGAGCTTTCTACAAAGGAGTCTACAACCCGGAAGAAGTCGGGTACGCCATCAGTTAAGATGCTTGAAGAGTTCAAGAGGGGCTGATTTCTCTGAAGCTGAGAAGTAGTCGCATCCTTCAACGCGTAGGACTATGGCCGCGCGTTACTTGAGGCAAGCCTTCGGCACGCCGTTGGGAAGTTAAACGGCTTTCGACGGCTATGGTGACTACCGGCCTGCCAATAACATCTTACGCGGCTACGCCGCAGGTAATTGGTTACTGAACGGAAGTGCCGGCCGCACGCGCCGTTAGTGGGAGCAACTGCAATCCCCCCAAGCTGTTGCAGGAGCCTTTCTGACGTGGATTTGTGCCTCGCGGCCCCACCTGCATTCAGCCCCACGATTGAGTATCAAGGCAGAAAGATGCATTTACAGGCTTTACGTTTGAACAGGAGAAAAAGCTTAAAGGATTATCATGTTCTGCGCATCTTAACGCGCGGCGGAGTGCCCCTCAACCTCCGGGTTTCCCCAGAGTGTCTCGTGCTTCCTAAAGCTGGCGCGCTCGCCGGTCGTCTGCAAGCTGAAAGTTGTTCCGACAGGCTAAGCTTTATCTGCACCAGCCTCGGGAGAGTTGCTGGCAGTGTATGGCGAAACGCGAGGAGTGCGAGTATCTTCTCGAGAGGTCGAGGCGCTTCTACGAAACTGCGCGCATGCAGATCGAAAGGGGTTTTTCGACTTAGCCGCCTTCAGCCTCGAGCAGTCTCTTCAGCTCTGCCTCAAAGCTGTGCTGCTGAAGCTGGGCTTAGAGTACCCGAGAACGCGCAGCGTGAGGAGGCTTATGGAGCTCTTGTACGAAGTGAAAAAGTGCGAGGAAATCAAGGCTCTGCTCTCTAAGTTCAGCGTTGAGATCGGAGCGCTCGAGGACGCGTACATAACCTCGAGGTACGTGGCCAGGGCGTATACTTTCGACGAGGTTGCACGGCTCGAGAAGGTTGTGAGGGAGCTGATGGATGCTATCGGAAAAGCTGCTGGTTAGCGAGGCGAAGCGCCGGGCAAGGATTTTCAGCGACCTCGACAAGCACTTGAAAACGATAGCGGACACTGTGAAGAGGCTAGATGAAAAAGCTGAAGTGTACCTTTTCGGCAGCGTCGCCGAGGGAAGGCACCTGCTTTCGAGCGACATAGACGTCCTAGTAGTCACAGACGCAGCGCCAGCTCACGTGATCGCAGAGCTCTGGAAAAGCGGCATCACAGACCCCTTCGAGGTGCACGTAGTTACGAGAGACTTTTTCGAAACCTACAGGAAGAGAGCCAGGCTAGTCAGGATAGCTTAGGAACTCCACAGCGCTACAGGGATCACAGGGCAGCAGCCCCCCAGCCTTGAGGGTGTGGAGTGGCGCTTTCTTGACCTTGAAGATGCCCCGAGCGTGAAGGGGCTCGTTGGGAGGGTGGAGCCGGAGGTCATCGTGCACGCTGCGGCCTACACGGACATCGACGGGTGGAGGTGGACAGGGAGCTGGCCTACAGGGTGAACTACCTGGCAACGCTCCACCTCGCGAGAGCCGCTCTCGAGGCTGGCTCTTACCTTATCTACGTCTCCACGGACTACGTGTTCGACGGCGAGAGGGGCGGTTACAGGGAGGGGGATGCCCCCAACCCCGTCAACTACTACGGGCTTTCCAAGCTGCTGGGCGAGGTGGCTGTGTCCAGCGTGCTGCCTGAGCGGAGCCTTACCGTCCGGGTGAGCGGGCTCTACGGGTACAGCCCTGCGGGGAAGAAGAACTTCGGGCTCATAGCGCTGGAGAAGCTGGTGAGGGGGAGCCGGTGAGCGCTTTCGAGGACCAGTTCCTCTCGCCCACCTACGTTCCCTTCCTCGCGGAGAGGCTGGTGGGGGCGGCTGAGAGGGGTGTTACCGGTGTTCTGCACCTTGCGGGTGAGAGGTTGTCTAGGTTTGACTTCGCGCTCCGGCTGGCAGAGCTCCTGGGAGCGGATAGGGGGCTGGTTAGAGCGGTTCCGATGAGCAGTGCGAGGCTGGTGGCGAGGAGGCCGAGGGACTCCAGCCTCGACACGTCGAGGGCCGCGGCCTTGGGCTTAGCTCTGCCGCCGCTGCAGGCTTGCCTGGAGCACTTCGTTAGGAGCTACCGCGAGGCTTTGGGGTGAGCTTATGCCGTTCACCTTCAAGAGGCTTGAGATCCCTGACGTGGTGCTCGTCGAAGCTAAGATTTTCAGCGACGCGAGAGGTTTCTTCGCGGAACTCTACAAGAGGACCGACTTCGCTGCAGCGGGGATCCCGCACGACTTCGCTCAGGTGAACATGAGCTTCTCGAGGAGGGGTGTGGTTAGGGGCCTGCACTACCAGTTGAAGCCGATGGAGCAGGGTAAGCTGGTCACCGTCGCTTCGGGGCGCGTCTTCGACGTAGCGGTCGACATCAGGAGGGGCTCGCCTTGGTTCGGCAGGCACGTGGCGGTGGAGCTGACGCCTGGCTTGCTGCTCTGGATCCCGCCGGGTTTCGCCCACGGCTTCCAGGCGCTGGAGGACTCGGTTTTCATCTACCTGGTAACGAAGGAGTACAGCCCCCAGCACGAGAGGTGTATCCTCTGGCGCGACCCCAGCTTGGGGATAGAGTGGCCGATCGAGAACGCTATCGTGAGCGAGAAAGACAGCAAGGGCTTACCGCTGAAGGAAGCTGAAACAAACTTCGCGTATCCACCTTAGCGCTCGCAGCAAGCTCCTTGACCAGCGTATTTCTCGAATGTGAACGCTTTGGAGGAGAGCTGCCTCGGCTTCCAATCAAAAGCTCCCTCGAGAAAGGTGTGAGAGAAGTAGTGGAGCGCTTCAAAGCCTTCCTCCCATGTATACGCTAACGGAGGCAGAGCCGCATTTAATTTTTAGGAGATAAACTTGGAACAATAGAATTCTAGCGCTTCAGAATTTAAGCTATTTAGATTGGCTGTTGAGAGAAAACGATAAAAGCTTCTATCTAGCAACTTTAACTTAGAGAAGATGATCTCGGTAGTGATTCTCTCTAAAAATAACGGGAGGACGATCGGCTACACGCTGCTCAGCGTTTTGAGATAGAAGCTTCTCCTGGGCTTCTCCAGGGAGGTTATAGTCGTTGATGCTTATAGCTTATGATAATAGAGGATTCTAGAACGTTTCCGCCCCTACATCAGGGTCGTCTACGATGAGGGGAAGGGGATTGGGATCGCCAGGAACATTGGTGTTCTAGCTTCAAGGGGTAGCTACATTTACTTTGTGGATGCTGACTGCACCGTTGGCGTAGACCACTTCACGAGAGTTTTTGAAGCCTTCGAGAGAGGAGCTGACGTAGTCTATGTGAAAGCGAGTGGTTCTCAGACTTTAACTAAAATTGAACGTTTGAAGGAGCTGGTGTGGCGTTACGGCAGGGCTTACTCCGAGGAGATGGCAAGATGGTGGTGCTTCGCTGGAGGATCCTTCATTGCTTTTAAGCGCGGTGTTTTCGACGGGTGAAGGGCTTCTGGATATACCCGCCGTACGATGCCGACGATCTCGACTTCAGTTTCCGAGCTTGGAAAGCCGGTTTCAGGATTAGCGTGGTGGAGGTACCCGGAACGGCGAGCATGTTCAGGAGAGGGGTAGGGGAGCTTATCAGGCAGCAAGTGGGGTGGGGGAGGGGTTTCGCGCACGTAATAGCCAGGTACAGGCACGAACGCGATTACTGGAGATGCTACAAGCTGAACCCTTTCCTCTACAGGATTCTCGGCGGTGCTGCTTGGCTCTACCCTATTGTAGCCGCCCTGCTGGCGCCGGTGAAAGGCCTCCAGCTGAGCTTAAGGATGCGTAAGCCGGAGATGTTCTTCTACTGGACTGTGCGCAGGTAGGCTTTCCTTTACGGCGTCCTGAGCAAGCTGAGGCGCGCCTTCCTTGCACAGGGGTTGAGGGCGGAGATGAAGGTCCGTTAAGCTTAAGCACCCGGCTGCAGGCCTGACGGCTGTGAAGGAGCTGCTCCTTGTGTCACCCCGCGCTAGCGGTATAGGCGGCGTTGCCCAGCACGTGGCTAGGTTGCGGAGAGAGCTTGAGGCTCGCGGCTTCGAGGTCGACGTGCTATCCGTCGAGAACACGACGCACATACCGGTGAAGGGTCTCTATAACCCTAGCTTCGCGCTTTCCTCCGCTTTGAAGTCGCTGCTCCGCAGCCTGGGAGGGAGGAAGTACGATGTGGCTCACGGTCACAACGTGCCGTCCTGGCCAGCTATCAGGTTAGCGCGCGCGGAGGCTAGAGTTCTCACGCAGCACGGTGTCTACTCCCGGCAGATCGGGCTGCTGCACGGAAGGCTTTTCGGGAAGTTGAGCGGGTGGCTCGAGAGCAAAGCTGTGAGAAGCGTTGACGCCTTAACATGTGTTTCCCGCAGCGTGTGCGAGTTCTACAGGAGTAGGGGGGTTGACGCCGTCTACATTCCTAACGCTGTAGATCTGCGGGAGATCCCCTCCGAGGGTTTAAAAATTTATGAGAAGCAGGTTGTTTATGTGGGGCGGTTAAGCCGCGAGAAAGGCTTCGACGTGCTCCTCGAGGCTGCTGGGATGTTAAACCCCGATGTGCACTTGATCGTCGTGGGGTCGGGGGTGAGGGAGCTCGAGGAGCGTGCCCGCGCTCTTTCAAAGCGTTTGAGAAACTTCCACTACCTGGGCTACAGGCCGAGAGGGGAGGCGTTGAGGGTGATCAAAGGGAGTGATTTACTTGTCCTCCCCTCACGCGCGGAGGGGTTGCCCACAGTGCTGCTAGAGGCGATGGCTTCGAAGACCCCAATCCTCGCCTCGAGGATTCCCGGTATCCTCGATGTGGTCGACGAGACATGCGCCATCCTAATCGAGCCGGGAGACCCTAGGGAGCTCGCCAAAGCAATCAACAGGAGTGTGATGGAGTACCCGAAGACCTTCGTCGAAAGAGCATTCGAGAAAGTTATGAAAGAGTTCAGCTGGGATAAAGTTGCCCAGGAGTACATCGAGCTTTACGAGCGCCTTCTGAGCAGCTGAAAGTGTGGTGAACGCCTTGAATTCAAAAAGCACCAAGAGCATCGCGTACATTACACCCTTCGACTCTCGGTCTTACAGGAGGCCCTACCTTGCAAGAAGGGCTTTACCGCTCGCGAGCATATACTATTACAAGGAGATCAGGGACTCGAGCTGGTTACTAAGCAGAGTTTTAGGGCTTAATCATCGCCTATCAAGAGCAGAGCTAAGGATCTACCAGCATGCACGGAGCGGCGGGGATGCGCTGGTAACTGCTCTGGCCACTGATGTCCTAAAATAAAGTACTACTCGCGCGCCTCAAAGCTAACACTGTTATAACGCTAAACCCATTCCTAGGGTCGAGAAGGATATGGGGAAACAGAAACAATCATCATAGATTGGATGGACATACTTATGTGGCCTTGGGATGAGTTGAACCTTTTCGATATTGAAGCTGTTGAGGAGGCTGACGGTGTGATTTTCTGGAGTAGACCGCTCATGGAGATCATGAAGAAACGGCTTAAAGTAAGGAAATGCGCGTACGTTCCGCACGGTGTAGATTTAAGCGAGTTCGACCCAATGAAAGCTGATCCGAAAAACTTTAGGAGCAAGCACAGGTTAGGTGATAGCTTTCTTGTCACTTACAGCGGGGGCGCTTGGTCGTACCGCGGAATCGACCTGCAAGGCGTCCGGAAGGTCGTCGAGGCAGTTGCGCTTGCAAGTAAACAGCTGCCAGACCTTAAGCTGGTTTTACAGTTAGGAAGAGTAGACTTGGACTTGATACGCTTTTGCAAAAAACTTAAAGTTTTGGGTAAAACTCGAGTTATAGGCCCGCTACCTTATAACGACCCTGAGAGGTTAGGCTTGTTCGCTGCCGCTGATGTTCTTATCGCACCTAATTCTGCTCATCCAACCGCTTACTACGCCGAGCGTATTAAGTTCTTCCATTACATGGCCGCAGGAAGGGCGATCTTAGCGGAGAGGACGCCGGGAGCAATTATTCTCTGAGAAATAGCTTAGGCAAGACCGCCCGAGAAAGAGTCACGTCGTTATTTGAGTGGAATGTTACAGCACCGAGACTTAGGGATTTCATTAATAATATCCCTTAACGTGAACCATTATCGGAGCTCTGATCTAAGCGTTAAAATGTGGAGGATTGAGCTAGAGGGAAATGAAAAAGCATCACTTTCTAAGGGACTTCGGCTGAAGCTCTAGCAAAGTTTAGAGCTGCTCGAGAGGCCCCGGCACGTTGTTTAACGTCAAGGCGGCAACGCGATGCTAGCAGCACAACTAGATCGGGTATAGCACGTGTCCTTTATTTTTCGTGTTCTCAGCAGAACGCTTGGGCTGTGAACCAGGCATATCTTGGTCAGAGTGAAATAGCGTAGCTTTTCTGAACTTGCTTCACGTAGAATTTCTATACTTTAGCCGCTTCAGTAAAAGAGCCACGATAAGATGTAATCTTCGAGCTAGTTTCTATTCTCTAGAGGTTCGGGTTTCAGAGCTTGCTCGCCTTTGGTCTTCGGCTCGACGAAGACGATCTTTATGACCTGAGCTGCTACCCTTAGCCTCGCCTGGTACCCGAGGAGATTCTTCCTCCTGGCGACTCTGTACTCCTCGAATATGAGATCCGCGATCCTCTCCAGCTCTTTCACGTCTTCGAGCGTGTACTTTTTTTGGGTCCTCGTCTAGGAGGGCTTTAGGCCTCTCCTCAACCTCCTTCGTGTAGTGCTTGCTCGAAGGCTTGGGTAGGGACACTTTTAGGGCCTGTATTGGCGCGTAGCTCTCCATGGGCGTGAGGACGCCTTGGCTTCTAAGATTTTAAGCAGAAGCTCGTTGTACAAGAGAAAAGCGTTCTCGAGCCTGCTTACTGTGTCCTCGAGCCTGCTGAGCTTGGATTCGAGCTTCTCGAACTTGGATGCTAGCCAGTAGCTCAGTGCGGCAGCTGATGAAATTACGCTCGCTACTATGGCGATCGTGTTCAGCACTTCGTGAGAGCTCATTGCTATGGCTGCGGCGCGCCGGGGCACTTATGTTCGCCAGGTTGTTTGCGTTTTCGCTTTGAACGGGCGGGAATTGCACCGGCAGCTGCGAGCGCTTAGAGGGGCGAGGAAACGAGGACGAGCAGGGTTGTCAACTAGGTGGAGTAAGCGGGGGCAGCATTGCTCGCCTGCTTTCAGCTTCTCCGGTGAAAGATCGTTGCGGGTATGACTGTGCTCGGTTAGAGCGGGCTTGAAGGGTTTCGCCTAGCCTTGCTGTGCTTGCTTGAAGAGCTCTTCGATTTTCCCGACGATCTTCTCAGCCGTTGTGAGGAGCCTTTGGGAGGTTCCTCGCGCTATCTCCTTCCACGGTTTCCGCAACCCCGCGTTTGGGTACCTTGCTACCACGTAGTATGGCGAGAGCTCTGAGAGCCCCTCGACCTCGCTGGGCTCTAGCCGTATCGATGCCGCTGCTGCCAGCTCTACGGGGTCGCGAGTTTTAGGGAGCCTTACCCTCTTGAAGGCTATGATGTACGCCTTCAGTGCTTTTTCGACAGCCTGGTGGGCTAGGAACGCAGAGAGGTGGTAGCTTCCGCGGGAGTGGGCTTCCTTAGCCTCCTTTAGATCAACTAAGGAGCTCTCGAGCCAATCCAGCGCTTCTCCCCTCATTACGCCCGGCCCCCTTCAGGCTATCTTGATCCAGTACTCAGCGGCATCCTGGATGACGATGCTCCTCCTCTTAGCCTCCTCGAACTCTTCCGGCGTGTAGGTCAGGATCTCAAAGCCCCTACCGGGCGGCAGGAGCTTTCTCACGAGCGCGTGTCTTCTCCCGAGATCAAGGCCCTTGAAGCCGTCCGATACGACTATGAGGTCTATGTCGCTATCGGAGAGCCAATCACCTCTAGCGTAACTGCCGAAGAGGTAAACTTCTACGCTGCCCAAAACATCCTCCGCTCTCTCAGCGAAACTCCTGAGAAGCTTTAACACGTCCTCAGGCACGCAGCCTGGCATGGAACACCACTCCACTCCCGCATCTAGGTATTTCAATGCTCCTTAAGCCTTTAAAGTTTCCAGCGATAGGCTGCATATAAATGAAGCTTAAAGTTTATGCGTAAATTTCAGCCATTATGCGTTAAAGTGCGGCAGATGATTGTCAGCGTGGGAGGTCAACTAGCGTAAGCCGTAGAGAGTACTTTGGGAGTGGGGCGGCAGGGGGTGCTGAACCACGCTTTCCGCCGTATTCGCGACGAAGGTCGCAGTAGGCTGTGGACGAGAGGGTTTCACAGCCATAGTATCGATGCCTGTCGGTTGCTCGCTGCGAGAGCGGACGTGCTGCGCCCGCTATCAGTTGGAACCCGGTTGATGGGGCTGGTGCGGCTTCGCGGGGGTGCACCGGGGGCTGCGGGAACGTGGGTGAGCTTGGGGCTAGGGTGGGTTTTGCATGGCAGAGTATCGGGGTGCCTCATAGCGCTGGCGATACTTTCGTTTTTATTTTGCCCCGATCTTTTACTGCTTAGGGGAGGTGGTTCGCAAGTATGGGTTTAACGAGCGTGAGGGTGACTATCTCTAATCCCGTGAATCCAGAGCTCAGGGAGGATGTGGAGCTCATAGTAGATACTGGCGCGGTACTACCTTGGATACCGCGAAAAGTGTTGGAGAAAATTGGTGTGAAGCCGGAGTATAAGAAGCTCTTCAGGACGGTAGAGGGCAAAGTCATCGAGCGTTCGACGTCTTTCGCCCGGATAAGGTACGGGGAGCATGAAACAGTGGTGGAAGTCGTGATTGCGGAGGAGGGGGATGCTGCGGTCCTAGGCGTCGTAGCGCTGGAGAGCATGGGTTACCGGGTCAACCCGGTCACTGGCGAGCTGGAGTACGTCGGGCTGCTGGCCGTGTAGGGAAAGCTCGATCCCGACTTGCAGCGTTGTGTAGAAAACAGCGCAGAGGGGGTTTTACCTCCTTCTACCTCGAAACTAACTTTTGCCATACCACAGGAATTCGTTGAGGCCGCTGCAGCGCGAAGGCAGAGAGAACAAGCACTCTTGATGCCTTCGCACTTTTACTCTCTTAAGCTCTGTTCGTCAGTCGTAGGTCTGCCTAGCTTACGAGCTGGGAATGGGTAATCAAGCATAAAGGTGTAGAGCATGCTTGGCCTAAAGTCCCCGCTTTTAAGCGCCCGAGTACACTTGACGGAACTCTTGCTGTCTCTGACGTCTGAGCCTGATTCAGAGCAACAGTTGCGTTCGCGAGCTTGGCCAGCGCCGCTCTTACTCCCAGAGGGGGAGAGAGCTGCGAGAGCTTATGCGCCAACTGCTATCGCGACCCTCCCTCCCGAGGCTCGCAGAGAAGCGGGAGGAACAGGCTACTCCCCCTCCAGCTCCCTAACCACAACTGAAGCTCTCCCTCGCCTTCGGCCCCCTCACCCTCCTTTCAATGAACCTCCTCACTTTCTCTGCCCGTTTCACTCTACTCGTAAACCCTCGCATTTTTGGCTTTCAGCCCCGCTGATCTTAACGTTGAGCATAGCTTATAGTAGGGAGGCTTGCATCCTTGCAGAGCTTGTGCAGCATCTAGCTTCACTTGAACCCGAATGCTACTCCTACCCGTGTTAGGCGCGTAAAGCCTGTGGTACCTTAACCGACTCGGTACTAAAGGAGGTGCGTAGGCCCCTTCCATATCGACCTTATGGCGCTCACCCCAGCGATCTAAGGTGTTAAGCTGGAGGGCGGGACCGACTCTGTTGAACCGGAGAAGTGAGGGGCGAGCGCGGATCGATAAATAGAATAGAATAGGCTGGTACTCCGAGTTGTGAGTGGCGAGTACGTGGAGCTTCTTAAGAGGAGATCGCGATCCATGCTCAGGCTGGCTAAGCAGCTCCTCTTTAGCGGCGAGTACGATTTGGCGGTTCTGAACGCGGAGTACGCTGCCCAGCTACTTGTTAAAGCGCTCCTGTATAGGACCACCGGCGAAGAGGTAAGGGGGCATAGCATCAGGGCACTGATTGGGCTTTTGGTCTCCGTTCTCGAGGAGAAAGGGTTCCGCAGGGAGGCGGGGGAGCTGATCGAGTACGTTAGGAGGAACAGGGGGATCATAGCGGAGCTTGAGGAAGGTCACGTGCGCTCAGTTTACGGAGTCTTCAGCTACAGCAGGGAGCAGGCAGAGAAGCTCGTAGAGGCCGCTGAAAGTATTGTCGGTGTGCTCGAGAAGGTCGAGAGGGAGGTGTTCGGTGATGCTTAGGGCGCTGGTTCGCTGGAAAGTGCACCTAGGCGCTGTGGTTGAGGCCGTAGCCCGGGCTGCGCCTGGCGCTAGGGCTTACCTGACGGGTGGAGCTGCGGAGGGGAGGCTCACGGCTCTGAGCGATGTCGACGTAGTTGTAGTGCTGCCGCGCGAACCGACGTTCGAGGAGGCTGTGGAGCTCAGGGCTAAGATCCACGAGGAGATGGATAAGCTGGGAGTGCCTCTAAGCCTACCTGTAGAGCTGCACATTGTCGGGCCTGAAAGCGCTAAGCGGTACCGCGTGCTGATCCCGCTAGCCCGCCCCGGCGAGGGGCTTGAGTACTAGCTGGCTCAAGCCTCCGGGGAAAGCGCTCCAGACTCGGGAGGGTTTCCGGCGGACGGCCGGCGGACGGTAGTTGTGAAAACCGTTTCCGGTTGCGGTCGTGCTGTGCGCGTCAGCCGCAGGAGGTCAAGCGCGCGGTCATCCCGCTTCTCTTGAACACTTCGCCGGGAAGTGTGGAAGCCCTTCCCACGCGATAGTTCCTTCATCAGGCGGGATCGCTTGATCGGTGAGGCTCTCAGCCGGCGTAGTATCTTTTACCGCGATGAGGGTGGCTTTGCCCTTGCTCCTAGCTTCGCATACCGTCGGGACGAGCAGGGCTGTGGGCGCGGGGTCGGGGTTCGAGCTCTAAGCCTGTGGAGCTGTCTTCCCGAGGGAGCTCTAGCCCTGCTCTCAAGGTTCCGCGAGGTAACGCTTTTTAGGTCTTAAGTACTAAAGTACTTTGGTGCTGGTGGTGGGGGAGGCTACCGAGGTGATTAAGGTTGAGCTTCCCAAGTGGCTGGCCGAGAGGTTTAGGAGGTATGTTGCTGAGAAGTATGGTTTCAGGAGGGGCGCGCTCTCTAGGGCTGTGGCGGACCTTATAGAGAGGGAGCTGGGCCTAGAGCGTGCTTCGAGCTCTGCTACAGTGGACGGGATTGTGGGTTTAGGCTTGCTCTCGGACTACTCGTGGGGAGGTGAGGACGTTGCCGAAGCGCTCAGGAGAAGGTGGAGCCTACCTGGTGGACGCTAACGTGGTTTTGGAGGTTCTCTACAAGAGGGAGCGCTGGGAGGAGTCCTACGAGCTGTTGAACAGGGTTAAGGAGGGGTCTGTGAGAGTTTTCATGCTTCACTTCGACGTTCACGGGATATCAGCTATCCTCGGTAGGCCGGACCTGGTGTCCAGGTTTCTCTCGGAGATCCTGACGTGGCGCGGCTTGACTGTGGTAGACCTGCCTGTGCGCGAGGAGGCGGCGGCTTGCGAGCTAGCGAGCAAAGCCGGCTTTGACTTCGACGATGGACTGCACTACTACTTCGCGAGGAGCAGGGGGTTGCCGATCGTGAGCTTCGATAGGGATTTCGACGGCCTCGATGTTAGGAGAGTGGAGCCGCGCGAAATCCTAGCGGAGAGCGCGTAGGAGGAGCTCGAGGCCGGGAGCGAGCGCTTTCGAGCCAGGAGGGCTGCCGCGGCCGCGCCGGGTCTGCTACGCTGCTGTCTAGTGGTGAGCTGCTAACGTTTTCCTGGTTGCTTGGCGCGCGCTGCAAAAAGGACTTATACTCTACCTTCCTCGCAGAAGGGGTAGCGGATGAGCGAGCAGGAGGAGGCTAAACCGCTCAGGATTATTTCTCCTCCTCACAAGAGTAAGTGGCACCCTTACGAACACAAGGACATTATGTACGAGGGTTCGTCGTGGAGGATCGATGGGCTGCGCGAGTGGGAGGTGGAAGCGCTGAAGAGGTCTTGGAAGATCAAGGGTGAGAAGTTCAGGGACATAGAGGAGGAGTGGAGCAAGTCTGCCGAGAAATACACGGATTAGGGCGGTTACCCGTCTTACTGGGCGTTAGGTGCCTGTTGATCTAGTGCGCG
Source organism: Thermofilum sp. (assembly GCA_038741495.1). Lineage (NCBI taxonomy): Archaea > Thermoproteati > Thermoproteota > Thermoprotei > Thermofilales > Thermofilaceae > Thermofilum > Thermofilum sp. The sequence goes on from JAVYKX010000004.1 coordinate 19,648, forward strand.
AAGACGTTTAAGTAGCCTTTCTGGTCTCCACCATCTTCTCGCAGCCACGCTCTCGGGGCTTCATCGCGCGCGGAGAACGACTCCCCTCCCCACACGTTCCCACGGTCTCCATTCCCCCCTGCAGTAGCAGCACTCTCTTTCTAAGTCCCTGCTGCTTCGTTTACACCACTGCGTAGCGGGAGACGCCATCTGGCAGCCGCGCACAGGCTCTCAACTCGTAGGTGCTTCACTTGCCAGCTTCCCAGCGCTGGCTAAGGTTTCTCGGAAGCTTCTTCCTTCTTATCGTCTACAGCTTTGACCCTCAGGTTCGCACGATGCTTAATCCCTCGAGGCTTGCTATCTGGGCCAGTTTTTTATCGTATGTGAGGAACGCGTCGAAGCCCTCAGCCGATGTAAGCTGCACGGCATCAGCTATGTAGATTCCGTGTTTAAACGTGTAATTCACAGCTTTGGTAATGATCTTAAAACTTAGCGGGACGAGTTTTAGCTGGTTAAGTTTTTCGAGAAGACGGGATTCGCCAATAAACTTCGTGAACACCGCTCTCGCATTTTCTATGATCCCCCTCTTCTCGTACTCGTCCAGGACTACCGCCACCTCGCCGATGTTCCAAACTGAGAAACCTATCCTGATTCTCCCGGCGTGAGCCTCGCTATACAACTCGTCAACATGGGCACTGTGCTCCTCCCAAACATACCTCTTAACCAGAGCGCTGGTATCCAGGTAGACGCTCCGCACGCTCATCTCTAACATCCCTCACAACCTCCTCTGCTTTAAACCCCTTAGGCCTGTCTGCCTCAACTTCGAACCTCGAGTAGAATCTCTTCTCCAAGCCTAGCTCGTCGCAGATCCTCTCGAGTAGCTCAGCCCCCTCATACACGGTTAGAGACTCTTCCACAACCTCGCTGAGACTCTTTCCCTCCAAAGCAAGCCTACTCTTTAACCTTCTAACGAGGTCCTCCCTCAGCGAAAGGGTGACTTTAACCTTCCCAGCCACCATACTGCCAGCAGTATATACGTATGTAAGTATATAACTTCTCCGCCTCAAAAGCTACTGCTAAAGCTGTGAAAGCTTCATTGCTCGAGAGGTTGGGTGGGAAGAGCGCGAGGGTGGCGTGCTTGCTGAAGCTTTGGTTGACAGGCTTGAGACGGGGAAGGGTTGCTATGCGGGTAGGGTGGTGGCGGGCGTGGAGGGTTTTCGCGGAGCTTGCTCGGAGGGTTGAGGTGCTTTCCTGCCTGCGGATACCGGTGATGCCCCTGCCGGTATGCTACCACTGTTATGATCTAGAATAACTTTGTTATAATAGGTGGAGGGGTCTCCCCTTGGCAGTGCCCAGGGAAGCCACGAGATGATTATAACGTTGTTAGCCTTTATCATAACATTGTTATCAAACATCTGAAGCGTCTCCCCTCACCGGCGGGTGTGCTTCTCGAGGGAGTGTTTCGAAGCTTCGTGCGCGCTCTGGGGTGGAGCCGCGCTACCTCTCTTCCACGACCATGGGCGTCAGGTCCCCGCTCCACTTCAGCACCCATACTTTCTCTCTTCTTGCGAGCTCCAGCGCATCGGGTGTTGCGTAGTCCGCGTAGATTACTTTCACGATCTTAGGCCTTAGGAGCTCTGGCCTTTTCTCTTCGATTAGCTTGACTTTCTCCTTCAGCTCTTCCACTAGACCTACACCCAGCCTGACCGTCGCCTCTCCTACTACGCATAGATCTCCTACCGCTCCGTAGAAGTTCACCTCCTTTGAGTCTATGAACAGCCTGCCGATCTCAATCTCCACCCCGAGCTTTTCCTTCAACCTGTGCCTGATCCAGCTCGCAGCCTCCTCCTCGACGCTTAGAGTGAGCCTATCTAGAGTGATCACCACTCTGTTGAGCGTTACCCGAATATCCCTAACCTCCTCCCACAGCTTGTTCTGTCCTTCTCTCAGCTGCTTGATTTCCTCCCATATTTTGACTTGCTCCTCCCTCAGCTGCTTGATCTCTTCCCATATCTTGGCCTGCTCTTCTCTTAGCTGCTTGATCTCTTCCCATATCTTGGCCTGTTCTTCCCTTATCTTAACTTGCTCTTCTCTCAGCTGCTTGATTTCCTCCCATATTTTGACTTGCTCCTCCCTCAGCTTGCTTTGCTCTTCTCTTAGCTGCTTGATCTCTTCCCATATCTTGGCCTGCTCTTCTCTCAGCCTCCTGACCTCCTCCCACAGCTTGTTCTGTCCTTCTCTCAGCTGCTTGATTTCCTCCCATATTTTGACTTGCTCCTCCCTCAACCGCTTGATCTCTTTCCACGTTTTGCTCATTTCCTTCCTTATCTTGCTCTGCTCTGCTGCCAGGGCGTTCAGCTTCTCGAGCGTTTCCGATAATCCTAGGTAACCTATCACCGTGTGCCGGAACTCCGAGTCTTTCTCGAGCAGGTCCAGGAACCTCTTCTTCAGGCTAGCGCCCATCACGCCGTACCGGAGAGAGTGGTGTCAGGAGCTATATAAACCGTTACGGAGCCGCTGAGAGCGTATCCTGCGGCGCTGCTAGGTTAAGCGCGCTAAGGGTAGCGCTGGTGCTGCTCACAGCCGGGAAGGCTGTGGGAGCTGGCGAGTAGCGGGCCACTACGGTGAGAATTCTTAGAAGCCGTGCTTTCAGCGTGTAGGCTTGGCTGACCTGCAGGTGCGCGGCTGCGAAGCGCCGAGGAGCTCCGGGTTATCCTCACGGCTACACTGGAAGCTGTGAACGCATGTAGCTACGTCCTCGGGCTTCGCGGTGAGCTGCCCAGGAGAAAAGCGGCAGGGACCAGCGCGAACCTTGCAAGAGCTGCACGAGGCTGAGCTGAAGGAGCTTTCGGCAAGCTGAGAGCTGGCTGGGAGGGGCTCGAGAGGGCCTAAAGCCTATTGGAGGAGCTGGGCTTGGAGCAGTCGAGCTTCCGTTCCCAGGCGCGATCACTTCTCTAGTGCGGGTGAAGCTCTGCCGGCGCTTGAGCACAGGATCTACGTAGCAGCTGTTGTCGCAGCTAGCATGATGAGCAGCGTGTATTCGCGCGCAACGCTTATCCGGCGTTTGCCGGGGGCTCGCTCGTGCAGCTCGAAGAGCTGGTAGATGCTATCCTCAGACTCGATGAGAGCACGGCTCTGAAGCTGGCTCGCGAGTGGCTCGAGGTGGGGGGCGACCCCCTCCTGCTCCTAGAGGCTGTTAGGAGGGCAGCGCAGGTGATCGGCGAACGGTACGAGCGGGGTGAGCTGTTCGTCGCGGACCTTGTCATGGCGGGGGAGATCCTCAAGGAGGTTAGCGAGCTTGTAAGGCCGCTGCTGCGCGGCGGAGGCGGTAAGCCTGTAGGCAGGCTGGTGATCGGCACCGTGCAGGGCGATATCCACGATATTGGAAAGAATATTGTCGTCGCTTTAGCCGAGGCCGCGGGCTTCGAGGTGATCGACTTGGGGGTGGACGTACCCCCCGAGAAGTTCGTGGAAGCTGTAAGGCGGTACGAGCCTGACGTTGTCGGCCTCTCCGGCCTGCTCTCCGTCTCTATCGAGTCGATGAAGCTTACTGTCAAAGCTCTCGAGGAGGCGGGCCTGCGGGGCAGGGTGAAAGTCATCATAGGGGGTGGTAGGGTCGACGAGGAAGCGATGAAGTACACGGGAGCGGACGCCTGGGCCGACAGCGCGGCTGCAGGGGTTAAGATTATGCTGAGCTGGGTTGGGGGTGGGGAGCGTGGCAGCCCTTGAGCCGGCAGAGCTCCTCAGGGAGCGTAGAGAGAGGCTGGAGAAGGCGTACGCAAACCGCGCTCCCGACAGGGTCCCTTTAACCCTCCTCCCCGCTCCCGACCTGGTGGCCAGCTACGCGGGCTTGACTACCGAGGAGTTCTGCTTCAGCTGGGAGGCGCAGGTAAGGGTTGCCGAGAAGTGGGGTAGCGACTTTAACGTTGAAGGTGTGGACTCTCTGCCTTACTTCGTCCCCGGCCTGGAGATGTACCTGCTTCTGCTGGCCTGGGTGGAGAAGCCGGAGGTCGCTGCCTGGGCCAGGTTCCTCATGGGCCCCTTCCACGACATCCTTCAGGACAAGTACACGAAGTGGCCTGGGAGGGAGCTGGCGCCCACTGCCCACCCTCAGTTCACCGGCGGGAAGTTCATGGAAGCCGATGAGTACAGGTTCCTTGCAGAGGACCCCCTGGGCTTCGTGAACGAGAGAGTGCTACCACGAGCCTTTGGGCTACTCTCTAGGGGTCGAGCTGAGCTCTACCCCGCGCTCGTGAAGCTAGGGGTTGAACTGCAGAACTTCTCAGCAACGATGGCGAAGGTGGGCTCCCTCTCGGCTCAGCTCGGCTACCCTTCCTTCCCCACAGGCTGGGGCTACGCCCCCCTGGACTTAATCAGCGACTTCCTCAGGTACCCCACCCACACGATGCTTGATCTCCGGCGCCACCCTGACGACGTTAAAGCGGCTGTAGAGTCCCTCACGCCGGTTCTCAGGAGGTGCGTGAGGGCGTCAACTTCTCCGCCGGAAGTTGCCGAGAAAGCTTTCGGTACTAGAACCGTGCTGGTCTTCTTCCCGCTCCACCTCAACGAAATGCTGCCGCCAAAGCTCTTCGAAGAGTTCTACTGGCCCAGCCTGAGGGAGGTCGTCCAGGAGGCTTTAAGCCTCGGCGCTAAGCCCTGGATTTTCTTCGAAGGTAACTTCACGCCCTTCCTGCACTACCTCGAAGACCTGCCCAAGGGCCGCGTCATCGCCTGGTTCGAGAGGACGGACCTCCGGAGAGCGAGGGAAGCTTTGGGAGATCACGTTGTCTTAATGGGTGGTTTACCGCTCTCGCTGCTGATGCACGGCTCCAGGGAGAAGGTCTACGAGGAAGCCTGCAAGCTGCTTACAGAGGTTAAAGAGCCAGGCGGCTTCATCTTCGCGGGAGGCCAAGCCTCTCCAACCGCCGCGACACGCATCGAGAACCTGTGGGCTGTGATCGAGGCTACCTTAGCCTGCGGGAGGTATTGAAGCTGATGCTCTACTCTGCTGCTTGAAGCGCCTCGAGGCCGCGGCGCTGCTCCAGAAGGTACACACAGTTAAAGTGCTCGGTACACGTGGGGGAGTAATTCGATAAAAACGAAAAGAGTTTTGACAGTTGCTTAGAGGGCTTTCGCCAGTTCTGCGAGCTCGGAAGCGATGCTCCTTCTGCGATCTACTTCCCGCTCGAGGCCTCTGGCTTCAGCGTGTAAGCTGTCAGCTAGCCTGCCGAGAAGGTCTTTCATAGCGGAGCGGGTCAGCTCGTCAGCCTGCTTCAGCTCGTCTCTAAGCATGCTGTAGAAAATGTTCCGGTCTCTCAAGACTCCGATGTCGGGCATCGCTGCGCTGAGGGCATCCTCCCAGGAGGCGACTTCGCGGGGTGGGCTGAGCCTGAGTATCAAGCGGAAGAGGTTCAGGAGGTCTCTCTCTTCTGGGGGCAGCTTCTCCGGCTCTCCGACAACTCTCGCGTAAACGCGGCGCAGTATTCGTAACGGTTCTTTAAACGCGCTGGCGGCGGGGACGCTGCGGGAGAGCCTGTCGATGAAGAGGTCGTAGTACTTCTCAGCGAAAGGTGTGCGCGAGATGAAGTTGAATAGCGCTGCCCAGCCTCTCGGGGAGAGGGAGTAGGATCTTCCACGCTTCTCCATAACCCCCTTCTCGGCCAGGTCCGTGAGGAGCTGCGAGGAGTAGGCTTTCGACGTGTTCTGCGTGAGCTTGAGTTTCTGCACTAGAGCCTGCGCTAGCTCCGAGGCCGTGATGGTGTCTTTAGCCAGCAATTGTTCCACTAAAACCAGGAACCTCTGGTTTTTCGACTCTATTCTCTTCACAAGTTTTTTGCAGCATCAACGTATATTAAATTTTCGCAGCGTTGCAGGCGTTTTCCCAGCTGTTCAAACCTCCACATAGGGTTTTTCAACTTGAATCCTCCTTCCGTGCAACATTACCATCCTACATTGTTGAAACACCAACAGGCTTGCGCAGCGCACGGAGACCGTTTAGAGCCCCAGCTCCCTCGCTAGCTCCTCGGCGAGACCCGCTCCACCCAGCCGCGCCCAGATCGCGCACGTGCCCTCGACGCTCACCATGCAGGGCCCGTAGGGGCTGCTGGGCGTGCACTTCTTCATAAACATGGGGCAGTCCGTCGGCTTCGCCTTCCCGAGAATCACCTCCGCGCACCTGCAGCCGGGCGGCGTATCCTTCCTCCAAGTCTCCGGCTTAATCTCCTCGATCCCGAAGTGCTTGAGAGCATCGTACCTGCTCAACTGCTCCCTGATGCGCAGCCCACTGTAGGGGAGGAAGCCGATGCCCCTCCACGCGCTGTGCACAGTCTCGAAGGCCCTGTGAATCATAGCTTGCGCTTTAAGGTCGCCCTGCCACGTCACAGCCCTCGTGTACTCGATGGCGACGCGAGCCTCCCCCGCTTCCAGCTGCCGGAGGATCTCTGCTACCGCTGCGAGAACGTCGACCGGCTCGAAGCCCGCGACCACTACGGGTATCCCGAAGCTCTCCGCTACGGGAGTCCAGGCTTTCGCGCCTGTAATTGTGGAGACATGGCCGGGAGCTATCACCCCCATCACGGGCGGCTCGGTCGGCTTCTCGCGGAGGATCTCGAGCGAGTACAGCATCGCGGGAGGGGTCAGCTTCACGAGGCTCATCACCTTTAGGTTCTCCGGCAGGGAGCCGCTGAGCAGAGCTTGCGCGTAGCCCGGGGCCACCGTCTCGAAGCCGATCCCCAGGAAGACTGCGTCGCGCCCATGCCTCGCCGCGTCCCGCACCGCGTCCCCCACGCTGACGACAACTTTCACGGGCGCGCCGCGCGCTCTCGCACCCTCCAGGCTCGAAACCCCGTCCACGGGGTTGAGCGCCGGGAGCCTGAAGGTATCACCGTAAGTGTACACGACCACCCCCTCGAGCGCGAGCTTGATCGCGGACTCGATGTAGTACGAGGGGGTGACGCAGACGGGGCAGCCGGGGCCCGCCACGAGCTCAACCCCCTTGGGGAGCAAGCCTCTGATCCCGTAGTGCACTATAGTCCACTCGTGCGTCCCGCAGAAGTCCATCACCTTGATGCGCTCCACCCCCAGCTTCGAGACGACTTTCTCGAACTTCTTCTCGATCGCCCTCCTCAAGCTCGCAGCCAGCGGCCGGTTTTCGCGGAAAATCTTCTCGAGCGGGAAAGCTGCCGCTTCGCTGCTGAGCGCCATCCGCTTCGGGATGTTTCCACCGTAGAGATAAAAAAAGCTCACTGCTAGACTAGGCGTGTGCACGGCGGCCAGCCCCGCGCAGTCATCACGCTCCCCCTCATCTTCCGCTACGTGTTCGCGGTCGGTTTCCTCTTAGGGGTCCTGGTATTCGCGCTTCTCAGGGAGGCCGGAGCGGGTGCAGGCGGGGTCAGCCCCCAGGAGTCAGCTGCAGCGCTAGCGGTAGCGATACCCGTAGTGGTGGCCTTGCACGAGGCGGCGCACGCGGCTGCTGCTCTGCTGCTCGGAGGCTCCCGCGTAGGCTTCGGCGTAGCTAAGCTAGGTCCCTTAGCAGCGGGCATCTACGTGAAAGTCGAGAAGCCTTTGCCGGTTTCAAGGTGGCTTATCGTCGCGCTCGCCCCCCTGATCATCTCAGCCGCATCCTACCCCTTCATCTTCCTCGGCGGCTTCCCCGGGGCTGTAGCTCTGATGATCTCTTGGCTCAACGCCGTCGGCGCCTCGGGCGACATCGTCTTCTCGATCCTCGCATCCAGCGCGGGCAGGGGAGCTCTCGTGCAGGACGAAGGCGACAGGCTCGTCATCGTGGGCGGCAAGCCGCGCGCCGTAGCTCTACTCGCCCTAGACGCGGTCTACGTGTTCTTCGTGAGTTTTCTCGCAGTTGCTGCCGCCTCGCTGGCTGCAGCAGTGCTCACCCGGAGCGAAGTCGCGCTGGCTGGGCTTCCTCTCGCGGAGTTCGCCGTGCGGGGGCCAGCAGAGCCTGCAGGTTCTCCAGCCGCGGGGGCCAGCTACGAGGTCACGTTATCGGTAAGGCACGGGTCCGTGCTGGCCGCTCTAGCGGCGACGGGCGTCTTCGAAGCAGCCTTAGGGGCGAGAAGGTCTAGGCGTCTACTCCACCGCTTAACAGAAGTTGAGGCCAAGTGAGCGGGTAATCCCTCATTTTTTGAGCAGCCCGGCTCACCGTTCGCGGAAGTAGCCCTGCCAGCCGGCCCGGGTAGCAAGTATATAAGGGAGGAGCCCGCAGCTCTCTCAGTTGTTTATGGCTCTGCGGGTGACCCGCGCCGTGCTCATCTCCCCCTTTTGGCCGTTGCGGGCCTCTGGGGCCCGCCCTGCGGCCTCCTCGCGGGATAGCCGGGGCGGGTCATGGGGTCGGCCGCCCTTGGCGGTGGCCTACACCCTCTCCTTTCAGCGCACCGTCGCCGGAGCGCATCCCCGGAGGGGGACCTCCCAGTTGGTAGCGGGGGTGGACCCTCGATCCCGCGCGCGGAGCACCCGGGCACCAGCGCCGCCAAAGCGGCAGGGTCCCGGGAAGGGGGGCTCTGGTGCTCGAAACTCGGCGCTAAGACGCTCGGGTGCTCGCGGAGCCATGCTCGCAACCTCTCGGCTAGGCCTAGGCCCTCGAGGAACTTGGCGATTAGGGCAATACACGCGTTGTAATCGCGGTTCCAGACCAGGCCGCACTGGCTGCAACGGTAATGGCGCCACCCAACCTCGACTCCCCTCCTCCCGCAGAGGGGGCAGTACTGCCCCGAAGCCCTCACCTCCATGTAGAGCGCTCCTTCGTAGCGGCACAGGTTCTCCAGCCTCCTGCAGATTCTCAGGATGGTGTTCTGCAGCGGCGTCCCCCTCAAGCTCTCGGGGTCCGGCTTGTCCACCACTATCACCACCCTCCCATGCTCCCTGATCTTTCCACGAAGGTAGTGGACTAGCTGCCTCTCCCACTCCCTCACCCTGGCCGCGTGCGCCCCGTGAACCTCGCCGAGCAGCTCCTTTGCCTTCGAGGGTGTTAGTGGCACGCTGGCGGGGAATATCTCGCGCAGCTCCCCGTACTTCTCGCGCACCGCCGAGGGGCTGCGCCCGCTCCTAGCGCTGTCCTTGTAGCTCTGCAGCGCGCTGACCAGCCCCCACTCCTTCCTCGGGGGCTTCACCCTCATCGGCTGCCGCACCATCCTCACCCTGTCCCCGACCTCGAAGCCCAGTATTGCGAGGCCGTTCCTACTGTTGACGTCGAGGGCGAAGACCGCGAACGGCGCCGGGTAGTCTGCGTCGTCGCACTCCTCACCCGCCTCAGACCACCACCTCAGCGGGCTGCGGCGCGCCACCAGCCTAAGCCCGCCAGTGCAGGTGAGGAACATTGTAAAGCGTGGCGGAGGATCTAGCTCCAGCTCCCCGATCAGCGCTTCGACTAAGCTCCTCTTCAGGGGGATCGCTATCCCCATACCCTTGAACGTCAGCACCCCCCTGTCCAGGTCGAAGCGGCAGACTGCGTGCGCCGCACCGTACACCCTCCCCCTCCACCTGAACTGCGCCAGCAGCGGGATCGGCGGAGTCCTCCACTTCCTCCTCTGCTTCCTCCGCCTGCCTTTCCGCCTCTTCGGTTTATTGGATGAAAGCATGTTCAGGAATTCCTTCTTGTAGTAGAGGTAGTCCTTGTGTGGAAGGACTACCTCGCTCCCCGCGCCGGCCATAGCCTCGAGGATTACCTTGTAGAGCGCCGCGAGAGCCGCCTCGAGAGCGCTGGAAGCCTTGATCCTGAAGACCCTGAAGCCATCCCCCGGGGCCATCTTCCCAGGGGTTCCTTTCGCCGTGCCGGCCCCCATCCCCATCCGCCCCCCCAGCTTCACTTGCCCAAACCCTATTTATGGCCGCAAGGGATACGGGGGTCAACGCCCCCCGGGAGAATGGTGCCGGCGCTTGAGGGAAGGCTGGCTCACCCTCTACATGGCTTTCGCCACAGGGTGAAGGTATGGAGCGGCTCGCGAGCAGCGAGGGTAGAAAGCTGGGGGCTGGGGGGTGGGTCGAGGGGCGCGGAGCTCCAGCAGCTCTTCGGCGAGTACGGGTTGGGGCTGGCGCTCAGGCTGCTGCGGGCACCCCCCCCCCCGGTGCCCACGTCCAGCCGGTGCCACGCGTAGCTCACGGAAAGCGTTAAGCAGGGGCTGCACTTATTCTATGCGGTGGGGGTGGTGGAGCATGAGCGCGCAGGAGCTTTCCAGCCGCCTGGAGGAGGCTGTGTCCCAGTGGAGGAGAAAGTACGCGGAGGAGATTCAGAAAGGACCTTCGAGGCCTAGCGCGGGTAGGCTGCGGCTTGAGGATTTCCTGGTAGAGAGGAGGCCTTTCTTCTCGAGCATCGACAACTCAGATGTGTTCTACGTTAACACGTTTAGGCTCATCGAGTACACTGCGCTGAGCGACGCCCTCCCCTCCAAGGTCTCGCTGATGAGGTCCTCCGGGTACAACCTGGGGGTCAACCTCGTGCGGAGCGGGCTCGTGCGGAGCCTCGACGACGCTCCACTAGCACTAGCGCTGTACAGGGTTGGGCTCATGGACGTGGTGAAGGAGAGCTTGAGCTCGATGAAGGTGAATATCTACGAGTGTATGAGCTGCTACGGGGTCCCCAACCTGGGTAAGACTCTCTGCGACTTTGAGGCTGGAGTGCTTCAGGGAGTGCTGAGAGAGCTTTACGGCCCGAACATCGTTCGCGAGAAGTACTGCTGGGGGCTCGGCTTCTCGTTCTGCGGCTTCGAGATCGTTTTCGAGTAGGTCGGTATGAAGCGCACGCTGCTGTTATCGCTGTCGCCGAGCTGCGAGGGCAGCTGCCCCTCATGCCCCTTCGTGGGTGGGGAGAGGCTCCTCTCCTACGATGTGCTGAAGCATCTTCTCGAAACTCTCGAGAGAGTTGACGAGACGGTAGTCGTTTGCTCCTGGGCGAGCCACCCAGACCTGCTTAGGATTGGAAAGCTAGTCTTCGAGGCTTCCAGAAAGGTCACATGGCTCGTTTCACCAGCCGAGCTGGCTAAACTCGCTAAAGTGCGTGCAGCTCTATCTAGCGCGGACGAGCTGGTAGTCGTTACGCATGAAGCCCAGCAGCCACCCCCGCTCGAGCACTTGAAGACTATTCTCTCGGCTTTCGATCTGCGCGTCGGACTATGGTGGGTTTTCGGGGATTCTCTACCCGCTTTAGGGAGCTTCAGGGACACGGTGAAGCTCGCGCAGAGCATGGGGCTTAAGCTCGTAGTGGGCGAGACCCCGTACAGCTGCGATAGCGGCAGAGATGCTTCACGCTTCGCTTCAGCGCTGAAAGCCGAGGTCGGCTTGCCGATGGGGCAGGTTTACGGCTACACCGCTGCGAGAGCGTACTTCTACGGCTACCCTGCCCTACTCCTCCTGCGGCCGCTTCACCTCCGCGGTTTTCTCTACCTCTCACACGAAGGCCTCCTGCGGAAGCACCCGAGGGATCCTGAAGCCGTGAATGCTAGCGAAGCTGACACTGGCACGCTGAGGAAGCTTCTCTTCTCCAGCGGCTCCCCCTGCATCAACACGCCGGCCTTCAGGCTCGAGGTTCAGCTGAGCATGAGGGAAGACGCGACGGGTACTGTGATAACGCCTCAGATGATCGCTCTCCTCGAGGCTATCCACTCCGTAAAATCCCTGAAAGCTGCCTGCGCTGCGCTCGGAATCCCCTATCCCACCTGCCTGGAGAAGCTGAAGACGCTCGAGAGGAACCTCGGCCACAAGCTCGTGGAGACGCGGCGTGGGGGTAAGTCTAGGGGGGTGTGCCACCTCACAGAGTTCGGCCTTCAAGTGCTTGCAGCCTACCGCGAAGCGCTGAGAGCTGTCTACGAGAGAATTCCGGGCTGAAATTCATTCAACCGAGTAGTAGCGATAAGCACTCGGCTTCTCCTTAATAATGTGCATTATGTATAACTCGGAATACATAAAATTCGCGATACAGTATTAGGTCGCAGCGGTGAGGGGTTTGGAGCAGCTCTTCATCCTAGTTCTACCCGAGCTGTGCACCGGCTGCAAGTCCTGCGAGATCGCGTGCGCAGTCGAGCATTCGCGGACGAAGTGCATATACACTGCTCACTTGGAGGAACCTCGCCCGGTTCCGAGAATTCGCGTACTACTGGCTGACGGGTACTCGGTACCTATGCGTTGCCAGCACTGCGCGGATGCCCCCTGCATGGCTGTATGCCCCACGAAGGCGATCTCCAGGTCGCCGGAAGGTTTCATCCTGCTGGACAGCGCTAAGTGCATCGGCTGTCTTATGTGCGCGCAGGCGTGCCCCTTCGGCGCGGTCAGGCTTGACACCGCCCTGAGGGTAGCGGTTAAGTGCGACTTCTGCTTCGAGAGAGTCAGGCAGGGCAGGCAGCCTGCCTGCGCGGAGGCCTGCCCTACGAGAGCGCTGCGCTTCGGCACTCTTGAGGAGCTTATGGCGCAGGTCGCGGGAGCTAAAGCACGCGAGGTTCTCAAAAGGCTCTCATCCGAGGCCGGCATCCTGGTGGCTAAGCCTGAGAGGGAAAGGGGTGTTGAGACCCCGATGAGCCCCGCGTTCGTCCGGGAGATGTACAGGGGAGCGGGGTGGGTGTAATGAGTGAGGCAAGGAGGTTGAGAGTTAGAGTTCCCGCCGGTGAGGTAACTATCAACCCTGCAGCTGCAGAGCTCATCGAGAAGGCGGAGAGGGAGGGGGTCGAGACCGCGTGGCACAGGCACCTCGAGCAGCAGCCGCAGTGCGGCTTCGGTCTCCTAGGTATTTGCTGCAGGAACTGCATGCTGGGACCCTGCAGGATAGACCCCTTCGGCTACGGCCCAGCGAGAGGAGTCTGCGGTGCGGACGCCGACACGATCGTTGCCAGGAATATCGTCAGGATGATCGCCGCAGGTGCAGCGTCGCACAGTGACCACGCGCGAGATATTCTTCACGTGTTCGAGCTGGTGGGTGAGGGCAAGACCGCGGCGTACAAGGTCACCGACCCCGAGAAGCTCAGAGCGGTTGCTAGCGCCCTAGGGATACCGGTGGAGGGTAGGAGCGACCAGGAGATCGTGAGGGATCTCGCTCACGTGCTAGCTCACGAGTTCGGCAAGCCGGGGGAGGAGCCGCTGAAGCTTCTGCTAGCGCTCGCGCCGAAGAGGAGGAAGGAGCTCTGGAGCAAGTTGGGCGTGATGCCCAGAGCGATCGACAGGGAGGTTAATGAGTGCATGCACAGGACGCACATGGGCGTGGACGCCGACCCCGTCAACTTGCTGCTTCACGGCGTGAGGACGAGCCTCGCGGACGGCTGGAGCGGCTCCATGATGGCTACTTTTCTCAGCGACATCCTCTTCGGGACCCCGAAGCCCGTAAAGTTTGCCGCGAACCTAGGCGTTCTAAGAGAGGATGCTGTCAACATCATCGTCCACGGCCACAACCCAATCCTCTCAATGAAGATAGCAGAGGTCGCGCTGAGCCAGGAGATGCAGGAGCTCGCGAAGAAGTACGGCGCTAACGGGGTCAACGTGGCCGGCATATGCTGCACCGGTAACGAGGTGCTCATGAGGCTCGGCGTTCCGGCTATCGGCAACCTCCTGCTCCAGGAGCTCGCCATAATCACAGGCGCAGTTGAGGCCATGGTCGTTGACTACCAGTGCGTCATGCCGGCTCTCGCGTCCCTAGCGGAGTGCTACCACACTAAGCTGATCACTACGGAGCCGAAGGCGAAGATCCCTGGCGCTGTGCACATCGAGTTCGACCCCGCGAAAGCCGATGAGATAGCTAAGAGGATAGTCAAGCTCGCTATCGAGAACTACCCCAACAGGAAGAAGGAGAGGGTTCACATCCCCAAAGAGAAGATGGAGGCTGTTGCCGGCTTCAGCGTGGAAGCCATTCTTAAAGCGCTGGGCGGCTCCCTCGAACCTCTGCTCAACGCGCTGAAAGACGGGACTATCAAGGGCATCGTCGGCATTGTAGGCTGCAACAACCCGAAGGTGAAGCAGAATTACGGTCACATCACTCTCACCGAGAAGCTGATCGCCAACGACATCCTGGTAGTAGGCACCGGCTGCTGGGCGATGGCTGCGGCAGCGCACGGCCTCCTCAAGCCCGAGGCAGCGGAGAAAGCCGGGCCGGGTCTCCGCAAAATCTGCGAGGCGCTGGGCATACCTCCCGCTCTGCACATGGGTAGCTGCGTGGACTGCAGCCGCATCCTGATCGCTCTGACGGCTATGGCTGAAGCTCTAGGTGTAGATATCTCCGACCTACCCGTCGCCGGCTCAGCCCCAGAGTGGTACAGCGAGAAAGCTGTCGCTATAGGAACCTACTTCGTCGCCACAGGAGTCTTCGTCCACCTCGGTGTCGTGCCGCCAGTCCTCGGCAGCAAGAAGGTCACTAAGCTGCTCACGGAGGACATCGAGGGCGTGTTCGGAGGAAAGTTCTACGTCGAGCCAGACCCCGTGAAAGCAGCGGACACTATCATCAAGGTGATAATGGAGAAGAGAAAGAAGCTCGGCTGGCCCACTTAAAATCGCTCTTTTTTACCGGTGTTTTTAATGAAAGTTGTTGTTACGGGTAAAGGTGGGACGGGGAAGACGAGCACCGCGGCCGCTCTCTCGCTGCAGCTAGCTGAGATGGGCTACAAGGTTCTCGCGATAGATGCAGACTCCTTTCCGAACCTCGCCAGGAGCCTCGGCCTGTCAGACGAGAACGTGACGCCGCTCACCCACAACTTAGAGCTCGTGAGGGAGCGCACGGGCGCGGCTCCTGGCGACGGGTGGGGGCTCTTCTTCTCTCTCACGCCGAAAGTAGACGACCTAGCCGAGAAGTATGGCGTGAAGGTGAGCGATAACTTGAGCCTCGTTGTCCTCGGGGGGATTGAGCAGCCGGGAGAGGGGTGCATGTGCCCTGCTGTAGCGCTCGCGAAAGCTTTCCTCAGGCATGTGCTAGCTAACCGAGGCGAGTTCGTAGTTGTTGATTCCGAAGCTGGCTTAGAGGCTTTCGGCCGGGGTCTGGTAGAGTACTTTGACCTGAATATCTGCGTGGCTGAGCCGACCGTGAAGGCTCTGGAAGCCTGCGCGAAGATCTTCGAGATGTCTGAGAAGCTCGGCGTTAGAGAGAGCATTCTTGTTGTAAACAAGGTGCGGGACCTCGCCGGGCTCGGAAGGCTCTTGGAGCGCTTCCCCGCCCAGCAGAGCTTCTTCTCGATCCGCTTCGACTCTCTCCTCGAGAAGGTTGAGCGGGAGGGGCTCGGGATACGCGAAGCTTCTGGCGGCTTTTTCTGGAGTGACGTGAAAGTTCTCGCCAGGCACGTGGTGTCTCAGGCGAGGTGGGAGAAATGTGCGAAAGCAAGGTGATAATCCGCATAGGCAGCGATGAGAGGACGTACGAGGAGGTAGCCTACCTGGGCTTTGAAGGAGGAAGGATAACGCTCATCGACATCGAGGGAAGAAAACACGTGATCGAGGGTTTCACACGCGTAGTACGCATCGACGCCAACTTCGTGAAGCACACAGTTCAGGTGGTGCTGGAGTGAGCGCAGCAGTGGCTCTCGAATACTATGTAGCGGCGATCGCCGCTCAACCGCTGGTCGGCCTTCTCGTCTACCCTCTCCAGAGGTTCTCGCACCGCCTAGCGAGGGCGCTTCCCGTCGCGAGCTCAGCTGCGCTGCTCGCTATTCTGCTGCTGGGCGTTCAAGGCGGTACTCGGGGCGTGATCCCCTTAGTCAAGCTCGACCCTCTCTCTCAGATCTTCTCGCTCATGATAGCGCTCATAGGTTTTCTCTGCATGCTCTACTCCTACGAGTACATGGCTCGCGACCCCTCGCCAGGAAGGTACTACTTCTGGATGCTCACCTTCCTCTCATCGATGCTGCTGCTCGTAATCGCTGATTCGGTGCTCCTGTTCCTGCTCGCGTGGGAGCTTACGAGCCTGTGCTCGTTCAGCTTGATTTCCCACTGGAACTTCAGGAGAGAGAGCCTAGCAGGAGCTTTCAAGGCGTTAGCTGTAACCGAGCTAGGCAGCTCACTCGTACTACTTGGTTTCGTGCTGTCTGGGGGCATAACGCTGAGCAGCGCGCTCGAGCGGGCGGGGGCTGCTGCGCAAACCCTTCTCGTTCTAGGCGCTCTCGCGAAGTCGGCACAGTACCCGTTTCTCATCTGGCTGCCTGACGCGATGGAGGCTCCTACTCCAGTCAGCGCGTACCTGCACGCAGCGGCTATGGTGAAAGCTGGGCTGTACCTCCTCGCTAGGCTTTCGGCATCGATGCAGGCGCCCGTCGCCTGGCTCACGGTGGTTATCGGCTGTGTCTCTATGCTGGCTGGAAGCTTTCTCATGCTCTTCCCCAACGATGTCAAAAGAGTGCTCGCCTACAGCACTATCTCGCACCTCGGTCTTCTAACATCCACGGTCCCTACAGCGGGCTTAGTGCCTACTCTCGTGCATTTCGTGAACCACGCTGTCGCTAAAGCGCTCCTCTTCCTCACTGCAGGAGCGGTAGAGCACGAGACGGGGAAGAGGAGCTTAACCGAGCTCGGAGGGCTGGCAGCGGGGATGCCCATTACTGCTGCCTGCTTCACTGCCGGCTTCCTGTCGCTCGCGGGGATCCCTCTCTTCGGAGGTTTCGTGAGCAAGTGGCTGGTTCTCTACAGCGCTATCGCCAGCGGGGGCCTTGGGTGGCTGCTTCTCGTATCGCTGCTTGCCTCCACTGTCTTCGCGTTCATGGGGTTAGCGAGGGTTGCCGGGGGAGTCTTTTTCGGCTCACCGGTAGAGGGGGAGAAGGCTAGAGAACCCGGGATTCCCATGTCGATACCTATGCTTGTGCTCGCCGCTGGTACTGTTCTCCTCGGAGTTTACCCAGCGCCTCTCATCGACTGGGCTGCGTTGGCTGCTGGAAAAGCACCGCCGCAAGGGACCTCGGTCCCCGCCCTGCCCTCGGGAGCTGTGGGCGCTGCCGTAGCTGCTCTCCTCCTTGGAGCGGTTGCCATTGGAGCTGTTGCATTCTTCGTCTCAAGAGGACTGCGTCCCGCAGCAGTCTACGTGTGCGGTGAGGACCCGGCTGAAGCGAGAACCTCAGGAGTCCACCTCTTCTCAGACCTCTTCAGAGCGTCGCGGAAGTACTTGTTCCTCGCCGACCCGGATGCGTGGGTAGTTCCGCTGGCTAAAAGCTTGCACACTATTCTGGAGAGAAAGCTTACGTCGAGGAAGTTCTGCATCGCAGCTACCATCTCGCTCATACTACTCATCGCTCTATCCTTCGCGGTGAGGTGAGGGGCATGGAAGCTCGGGAAGTTCTCCGCAGCCTTGAGGCTGAAGGAGTCCTAAGCGGTCTTAGGCAGCTCCGGTCGAGACGCTGGAGCGCTGCAGTAGAACCCGGGAACATCAGGCGTCTAGCTGAGCGCATGGGATCCCTGAAGGCTCACTTCTCAGCACTCACGTGCATCGACTTGGGCGACAGGTTTGAGCTGATCTACCACTTTGACCTCGAGGGAGAGCTGGTCAACGTGTCCACGCTGGTTCCTAAAGCTCTGCCGGCTTTACCCTCTATCGCGGATATTCACCCTCCGGCTGACTTCTACGAGAGAGAGGTGGCAGAAATGTTCGGTGTGAAGTTCGAGGGGGCGCCGCGGTCTGGGAGGCTTCTCCTGCCCGAGGATTGGCCTCCCGGAGAGTACCCGCTGAGGAGGTGGTAGGTGTGGCTGCCGCGATCCGCGTACCTTTCGGTCCTTACCACCTAGCGCTCGAGGAGCCTTTCAGGGTGGATATCGAGGCTGAGGGGGAGAGGGTGAGGGAAGCCGTAGTAAGGATAGGGTACGTCCATAGGGGGATCGAGTGGCTGCTTCAGAGGAAAAGGTGGTTCGAGGGCTTGAGGATAGTGGAGAGAGTTTGCTCCATATGCACGCAGGCTCACAGCCAGTGCTTCGCCCAGGGTGTGGAGGAGCTAGCCGGCGTTGAGGTGCCGGAGAAGGCGAAGTGGATCCGGATAGTGGTCGCGGAGCTTAACAGGATAGAGAGCCACCTTCTCGCGCTGGGCGTTCTCGCGCACAAAGCAGGCTTCAGCACGCTCTTCATGTACACTTGGTACGCGAGGGAAAGCATTATGGACGCTCTCGAAATGCTCACCGGGAACAGGGTTCAGTACGCGATTAACGTGCTGGGCGGGGTCAGGAGGGATGTAGACGGGAGTGTGAAAGCCGCTGTTGAGGGGAAGCTTCACGAGGCTTTAAGGCTCCTCGACCGCTTCAGGAGAGTTTTCCTCGAGGATAGGTCACTGAAGTCGAGGCTGGCGGGCGTGGGCACCTTGAGCAGGGAGGATGCGGTGAAGTTCTCTGTGGTGGGGCCTGTCCTCAGAGCTTCAGGAGTTGAATGGGATCTCAGGAGGAAGGACCCGTACCTGGCTTACGACCAATTAGAGTTTAACGTCGTCGTGAGAGATGAGGGCGACACCTACGCGAGGACAGCGGTGAGGCTCGAGGAAGTTTACGAGTCCGCGAAGATCATCCGCCAAGCTCTGCGCGAGATGCCTGAAGGGCCTTTATCGGTCCCCGTGGAGCGTGTTCCTCCCGGCTCGGTAGTGAGCAGGGTGGAGGCGCCGCGGGGAGAACTGCTCTACTGCATTGTCAGCGACGGCGGGGATACTCCTTCTCGCGTGAAGATACGCACTCCCACTTTACCCAACGTCAGAGTCCTCGAGCACATTCTCGTAGGCTGCCAGGTTGCTGACGTACCGATAATCATCGGGAGCATTGACCCGTGCATATCTTGCGAGGATAGGTGATGAGCATGGCGGAGCTGTTTCTCCTGCTAGCCTCGTTGGCCGCGGGGGTGCTTCTCATAGCTCAGCGCCGCGCCGAGTGGTTCCTCGTGTTCGCATGGCTCTCGTACCTACCTTTAGCTTTTCTCTCGCAGGCGAGGTCACTCGACGCACGCCTGCTGGCAGCCTCTCTAGGGTATCTAGCCAGCGCTACGATCTTGGTTCTCTCGCTCTCAAGCGCGCTGGGTCGAGATGTCCGCAGCCTGCGGGGAGCCGTCGGCAAGTACTCGCTGGAGGGGTGGCTTCTAGCCTTCCACATGCTTGCACTGGCCGCGCTACCACCTTTCGCTAACTTCACCTGGCTTGAGAGCTTAGCGAGGACCGCGCCGGAAATTGCTTCAGCGCTGGCAGCAGTGAGGGTCTCGTGGCTTCTCGGCTTCTCCCGCTTAGCGGTGGAAGCGATGTTTGCTCCTCCCGAGGGCGGTGGAAAGCTGCGTACGAGAGTCTGGCCGCTAGAGCTCTTCCTGTTCGTTCTTCTCACCGCAGCTTCCCTAGCTCTGCTGGTAGAGGAGTTGGGGGGTGGTGCGTGATGAGGGGGTATGTTCTGAGGAGAAGCATCTGGGTGTACCACTTGAATACGGGTGCCTGTAACGGCTGCGATATAGAGGCTATCGCTGCGCTGGCTCCCCGTTACGATGTTGAGCGCTTCGGCGTAAAGCTCGTCGGGTCTCCGAGGCACGCTGACGTCCTCCTAGTAACGGGGCCCCTCACGAGGCAAGCGCTCTCGAGAGTGAAGAGGGTGTACGACATGGTTCCAGAGCCTAAAGTGGTTGTAGCCGTAGGTACTTGCGCGTGCGATGGCGGAGTATTCAAGGAGAGCCCCATGGTGTGCTCCCCCCTTGAGAGGTTTTTACCCGTGGATGTGCGCGTCTACGGCTGCCCTCCAAGGCCCCATAACATACTGAGGGGGGTGCTGGAGGCAGCGGAAATCTTATCGAGGAAGAGGTGAGTGCGATGGCTCTGCAAGGTGGGGTTTACCAAGCTCTGCTCACAGCTCTCCTGTTTATTTACGTATTCTTTGCTGCCGTGCTAGTCGCGGGCGTTAGGAGGAAGCTGCGCGCCCGGCTGCAGGGGCGTGTGGGCCCGCCGGTCTGGCAACCTATCCTAGATTTCCTGAAGCTGCTGTTCAAGAAGCCCACCGCTCCCTCTCTCGCTAACCCGGTCTACGTGAGCGCAGCGGTTATCGCGCTTCTGGCATCGCTCGCGGCAGCAGCTCTCGTGCCTTTCACTCGGCAGCACCCCCTGTGTTTCGCCGGCGACATTGTAGCGTTCTTCATCCTTCTGTTCGCTGGTGAGGCAGTGCTAGTGGTGGGTGGCTTAGCCTCAGGGAACCCCTACTCCTGGCTCAGCGGCATGAGGGCAATGCTCATCATGATGGTGAGGGAGCTTCTGCTGGCAGGCGCTCTCCTTCTCCTCTACGCTAGCACCCAGAAGTTATCACTGGTGGAAGCTCTACCTGCTGTTCCTCCAGCTGTAGCCGTGCCCCTCGCTCTCTTCTTCGTAGCTTTCGCACTGGTTCTCTCTATGTCAACGCTCTTCTCAGCTCCCGTCGCGGAGACCGAGGTTCTCGAGGGGTACTTCATCGAGTACAGTGGCCCCTTGCTCGCGATGGCAGAGCTCTCCCACTGGCTGCTAGCTTACGCGCCGCTCGCGCTAGCATCTTCCCTTTTCCTTGCAGCGGCAGGAGCGCTCGGGCTCAGCTGGCTCGCTGCAGCCGCGCACCTACTGATGCTCGCGGCTTTCTCCGCAGTTCTAGCTGTGCTTGACGCTGCTTTCGCAAGATTACGTATCTGGGGGGCGATGAAGCTCGCAGCTGCGCTTCTCGGAGCCTTGCTCGCGCTGGGGGCAGCCCTACTGGCTTTAAAGGTGGGAGCATGAGCATAGCTGCTGAAGCTCTTAGGAGGCTTTTGAAAGGGCCGTGGACCCTAAAGTACCCGCTAGAGCCAGCCGAAGCTCCGGAAGGGTACAGGGGAAGGTTGTTCATTGATTCGAGTGTGTGCAGAGGGTGCGGTGTCTGCGCGCGTGTATGTCCCTCTAAAGCGGTGGAGCTGGTGGAGGGGGATGCCGAGATCATTGTGCGCGTTTACCACGATAAGTGCATTAGGTGCGGCGAGTGCGTGGAGAAGTGCCCTTACAGAGCTCTCTCCTTTTCGAGAGAGTTTGAGCACACTTCGAGGACTTCCCTCACAGTTATGGCGGAGGCGAGGATCCCCGCGGTGAGGTGCGGTGCGTGCGGCAGGCTCTTCATCTCTGAGAGGCTAGGAGTGGACATCGCCGGCTCCAGTCGCCGCGAGCTACCTTACCTCACCCAGCTGTGCCCTGACTGCCGAGCTCGGGTAGCAGCCAGCGCAACAGCCTCCAGGAAGATCACCTAAAGGGGTCTTCTTTACCGTTTCATCCCGAACCGCGGGTTAGAACCGGCGAGCGTTGCGCACAAATGTTTAAACTGCAGCGGGAATTTGTCCCTTATGCTCAACACCGAGAAGCTGTTCGGCGAGCTGAGGGAGTACGAGGCCGTTAAGGACGAGGTTTCCCAGCTGTCCTTGAGGGTGACAAGGCTGAGCAAGTCAGCTATCTACGCCGCTATAAGAGGTGATTGGCCGGCTGCCGAGGAGAGCTTCCGGAAAGTGGAGAGCGAGGCGGCGAAGCTCAGGGACACTGTGCTTAAGTGGCCGATGTTCTACGGGACAGGGGCTCACGGCCTGCAGGAGTACGTGGAGGCTGCTGTCGTGTACTACTTCCTCAAGGAGGGCAGGATCCCGCAGAGAGAGGAGCTCGGGGTAGACGTGTACACGTACCTTATGGGCGTTGGGGACGCTGCCGGAGAGCTCAGCAGGAAAGCGACCGAGGAGCTCTTGAAAGGCGGTGTTGAAGCTGCGCAGAAGCTCCGGGAGGCTGTCGAGCAGCTCTACCTGAGCATGCTGTCTCTCGAGCCCAGGGACTACGATCTGAGGAGGAAGACAGACTACGTTGCCAGCCAGGCGGGCTGGATCACCGAGAAGCTCTTCTACGCTATCACCTGCCGCTCCCTCACCGCGCGAGAGCCTGGAGAGCAGGGGGCTGGAGGTTCTACAACCTGACGACGACCTTTACCTCTTCTCTCTTCAGCGACCTTTCCAGGGCCTCCCCAGCCCTCTCCACCCCCTCGAGAACGCTGGTAACCACGGGCTTAACCAGCCCCCTCTTCAGGAGGCTAATCGCCTCCCTGAACTCTTTGAAGGTGCCGCACCTCGTCCCCACGATCCTTAGCTCTTTGACGACAGCCCATGTGAGGTTCACCGTAGACGGAGAGCCGGGCGTCGACTTCAAGTGCACTACGCCCCGGGGCCTCGCCAGCCTGACTGCCATGTCGAGGGCTGCGGGGTCCCCGCTAACCTCGAAGACTGCATCGAAGCCCTGGCCCTCCTCCGTCTTCCCCCTCGCGAACTCCTCGGCTTCGCGCGGTGAAAGCACTTCGATGCCCAGGCTCTCGAGGTGCTTTCTCTTCGGGCTACCCTCCCTGACGATAGCCACGGGCTCCGCGCCCGCAAGCCTGAGCACCTGAGCCGTCAGCACGGCCAGGTTCCCAGACCCTATCACCGCGCACTTGCTCCCGGGCGGTAGAGGGATCTGCGAGAGCGCGTTCAGCACAGCTGCGATCGGCTCTACTTCCGTCGCCACCACCGGGTCGATCCCGTCGACAAGGTGCAGCGAGCTGGCGGGAGCGGTGAAGTACTCCGCAAGCCCTCCGTCGAAGTCGATGCCCAGTGTCTTCTTGCGCGGGCAGTGAGTGTACAGGCCCGCTCTGCAGAACCTACACTCCCAGCACGGGAAGTTGATCTCCGGTACGACGAGCCTGCCCACCAGCTCCTCGGGCCCTTCCTCGACGATGCCCGCAACTTCGTGTCCCGGCACGAGCGGCGCTTTAAAGAGCGGGTAGGTCCCAGTGTAGAAGGCCTTATCCGTCCCGCAGATACCTACTGCCACGCTCCTGACAAGTGCCCAGCCGGCCGGAGGAGCAGGCTTCTCAACCTCCTCCACTACGAGCTTTCGCGGAGCGTAAAGCCTCGCGGCTTTCACGGGTAGCTAGCCTGCCTAAGGGCTTAGAAAACCTTCCGGCTGCGGCGGAGCAGCATAGAATCCCCGGCGAAGATGCTGCTTCTCTGCAAGCCCCGCTCAGCCGCTTCGGAGCGCTAGATCCAGGAGTTCTCGAACACCCTCCTCCAGGCTCACGAGGGGCTGAAAGCCTAAGCGCGCTCTAGCTTTCGCGATATCAGCGTAGCTGTGCTTCACATCTCCTGGGCGCGGCCTGTCGTACACGGGCTCGAGCTCCAGCCCCGCTAGCCTCGTAACCAGCTTGGCGAGCTCGAGGATCGAAGTAGGCTTGCCCGAAGCCACGTTGAGTACTTCGTTCCGCAGACCCCGCTCGAGCGCTGCCAGCACCGCTCTAGCGACGTCCCGCACGTGCACGAAGTCTCTAGTCTGGGAACCGTCTCCGAAGATCACTGGGGGGAGGCCCCTCGCCGCTCTCTCGACGAATTTCGCGATGACACCTGCGTACGCTGCTGACTGGCCGGGCCCGTACACGTTGAAGAGCCGGAGCGTGAGGTAGCTGAGCCCGTAAACCTTGCTGAAAACCTCGAGGACCTGCTCCCCCATCAGCTTGCTCAAGCCGTAGGGCGAGATCGGCCGAGTCGGATGGTCCTCCCTCACCGGGAGGTAGGTAGGCTCGCCGTAGACTGCCGCTGAGCTCAGGTAGATGAACAGCTCAGCGCCGGAGTCGCTGCAAGCCTTCGCTAGCTTAGCGGTTGCGATAGCGTTGTTTTCGAAGTACTCGAGAGGCTTCTCGACGGACTCGGCCACGTCGATGTACGCTGCAGCGTGCACAACCGCGTCGAAGTCCGCGCAGCTGACCTGCCCCCTAACGTCCGAGACGACTAGCTGCACGCCCGCCTCGCGGAGCCTGCTGAGAGTGTACCTGCTCGGCCTCTCGAGGTTGTCAAGCGCGACGACACTGTAGCCTTTTTCAGCCAGGAGGAGGGCTACGTGCCCCCCGACGAAGCCGGCACCGCCCGTGACGAGCACCTTCACTTCAGGCACCCAGGATGGCTGGCACCGGGGCGATGTAGAGGACGAGGTAGAGCCACGCGATGTGGGCAGCAGCGCTGCACGCTACCCCCCACTTCCTCGCCAGCAAGCCAGTCACCAGGCCCACGGGGGCGGCTGCGAGGATCAGGAGCGGGAGCCCGGAGACCAGGTGCACCAGCGAGTACGGAATCGCGGAGAGCCACCACGGCCTGCCTAGCCGCGAGACTATCAGGTCCTCCTGAAGGTAACCCCTCCAGAAAACTTCCTCTGCAAGCCCTACTACAAAAACCGCAGCTAGCTCTACGGGTGTGCGGGTTAGCGAGCTGTAAACTCGAAGCACCTGCCACCACATCCCCACCGCTACCGAGAAGGCTCCTCCCGCTATGAAAACGAAGTAGAGTGCGAGAGCGCCGAGGGGCCAGGCGAGGAGCCAGCCTCTCGACGGCGGGAGGCGGCTCCGCAGGCTCGGCTTCAGCGCTAGCGCAAAGGCGGCTAGGGTGGAGGCAGCTAGGCTCATCGCTAGCACCAGCCACTCGAGTGCAAGGTTGAAAACCACGTAGAACAGCGGCCAGGGAAGAGCTAGCAGCAGGTAGTCTGAAGCTTCTGTTCGCGCCACGGTGTCGAAGTGTAGAGCAACTTAAAAAAGAATGATGTTTCCGGTTCACCCCCGTGCAGAAAGATGCCTTGCTGGTCGCCGAGAAGCTGTGGAAGTTCTACAGCCGCACCCCCGCGCTGACCGGCGTCTCGCTCTCCGTGCGCAGCGGGGAGATCTACGCGCTGCTAGGCCCCAACGGGGCTGGGAAGACAACGCTCCTGAAAGTGATCGTCGGGCTCTTGAAGCCGAGCTCTGGGATCGTTAGGGTCTGCGGCCACGACGTTAGGAGCGAGAGGCTCAGGGCGCTGTCCTGCCTCGGCTACGTCCCCGAGAACCCTGTGGGCTTCGACTACCTGACGGTCCGGGAGTTCCTCGAGTTCGTCGGCTCGCTGAGGGGTGTGCCGAGGGAGCTCGTGGAGGAGAGTATCGCGAAGTACTTGCCGATGTTCGGCATAGAGGATAAGGAGCACGAGTTCATGGGGAGGCTCTCTAGAGGATCTGTGCAGAAGGTTCTCGTGGCTGCAGCCTTCATGCACAGGCCCCGGGTCCTAGTCATGGACGAGCCCATATCCGGCATGGACCCCGAGTCGCAGAGGGCTTTCAAAGACGAGGTGAGGAGCTTCGCCTCGCAGGGCGCTGCAGTCCTCATCTCGAGCCACATGCTCGACACCGTCGAGAGGCTCTGCACGAGAGTCGGTGTGATCAACAAAGGCTCCCTGATCGCCGAGGGCACGCTCGAGGAGGTCAAGCGCAAAGCGGAAGCGGGCGAGAGCGCAACCCTGGAGGAAGTCTTCCTGAAGCTGGTGAGAGGTGCGTAGATGAAGCGCGCTTGGGAGGTTACAGTCTACCTTCTCAAGAACAACGTCAACGCGGTCGCCAGGACGCTCACCCAGAGCAGCGCCGGTAAAGTCGCCTTAGCAGCCCTCCTCGCAGTGCTCGCCGCCCCACCGGCTTACTCCATCCTCTCCGTAGCGGTTCACGGCCCGCCCCCCGCGGCGCTCGCCCGAAGCTGGATACCTGCGGGCTTGGAGAAGAACACGGTGATAGCCAGCACCAGCGCTTTCCTAACAGTAATCGTTCTGATGACAGCGTTCAGAGGCCCTCACGAGATCACGGCCAGCGAGGAAGCAGAGTACGAGCTGCTCTTGTCGCTACCTCTAACGATGCCAGAGTACGTGCTCGGCAAGCTCGGCTACTTCGCCGCGCAGTCTCTACTAGCGAGCACCGCCCTCGTAGTCGCTGGAGTAGCGCTAGCCCCCCTCGTGACCGGGGGGAGCGTTGCTAAAGCCCTCCTCTTCCCTCTGGCGTACCTCCTCTTCCTCCTCTACGCTGAGACCCTGTTCCAGCTGATCGTCGTGGTGAGGGCGGTCTCGGGCCGCCGCGTCTGGGCGGTCTCGGCCGCGGCGCTCGCGTACCTGGCCGCTGCCGCCGCGCATTCTGTTCTCACGAGGTCCCTGTCTCCTTTGCTCACCGCCCCCGCGCTGCTAGCAGCCGCACCCCTCGTGCACTGCTTCACGATTTCTGAGACGCCCGCCTTCGTAGCTCTAGAGCTCGCGGCCTTACTCCTCCTCGACGCGCTTCTCGTAGCGTGCCTCTACGCGGTGTCAACCCGCCTCGAACCTGAGAACGTTAAACCGCTCAGCGAGGTTGCGAGATCTCTACTCCTGGGTAGGCCTACGCGGAGCCGCCGGATGCCGGGGAGCCACAGCGCCGCTATCAGGAGAGTCGTGCTGGAGCTTCCGCTGCTATCGCTTAGGCACGCTGCGCTCGTTCTCGGAGCGCTAGCTGCGGCGGCCGGCGGAGGCTACGCTGCAAGGCTCCTGCTGCCGGGGCTTGACGCTTCAACGGTTACTTCCTTCGCGGTAGGCGTGCTAGTACTCGAGCTCACAGTCTCGACGGGCAACATCGCGCTCCGCGATCTTTCGCCGCTGTGGTTGTACAGGACTTCAGCCCAGAGCATGAAGCCGCTAGCCGCCTCCTTGCTAGCCAAGAGCGTGGTGTACTACACGGAGTCCTTCGCAGTCGTGGGAGTGCTGCTCGCTTCCCTGACCGGGAACCCGGCGCACCTGCTGTTACCGCTCGCAGCCATGCCTGCCTCTGCAGCGTCGGCCACCGTGGCTCTATGGTTCCTCGCCCACGTAGCTGCTCACCGCAGGCTGGTCCGCTTCTCGTCGCGAGGCTTCTACCTCCTCGAAGACATCGTAGCGACGCTCATCATGGGCTTCTCCCTCGTTGCCGCCGTCTTCTCGGTAACTTCCTTCAACCTACTGCTGGAGTACGCGAGCGGCACAGCTCTCTTCAAGCTCTTCCCGCTCATCTCCCTGGCAGTCGGAGCAATCCTCACTTTGATAGGGAGAGACGTGCTCGCCGATACGCTCGCCTCGATCGACGTAGCAGGCTAGAGCTCCCCCACCGAAACGTGGATGGGCGCTGTCAGCGAGGAAAGCACGTTCTCAGGGTGGTAGGGGTCCAGCGGATCTTCCGCTGCGCGAAGAGTCTCAAGCCTGATGAAGATCGCATCCCTCAAGTCAACCTCCAGCTCGGCTTCGAAAGCTTTTTCCTCAACGTTCCAGGTAGCGATCACCCCCTTGTCCGTGACGAGCCTCGCGAGGTGCCCAGCACCCTCCTCAACCTTCACCAGCACTCTAGCGTTGCCCACCGCGGCGGCGGTCCCGCCCATCGGCACCTCTCTCCCGCCCGCCGCAACCGCGAGCTCAACCTTCGGGCCGCTCGGCGACTCCGACACGAAAACCCTCTGCCTGAGAAGGCCTCCCAGCAACCCTTCCTCGCTGAGCTCGTCGACGTAAACCCAGGTGGTCGGGGTTCCGAGTAGAAGCAGGTCTCCCGAAACCTTCAAGTTATGCACATCGCTACCGCCCACAAGCCCGAGCCTGCATCCCGCGCGCAGCTGGTCATCCCACTTCCTCAGAGAGACGTAGTTGTTGAACTCCCAAAACGCGTGGAAAACCTCGACCAGGTCGGCGAAACCCATCACACCCCACTCCCAGTCTGGTCCAAGGGGCTTAGGGTGGTTGACCGAAACTACGCCTCCTCTACGCCTCACATCCTCGACAGCCCGCAGCAGATCTGCAGTGCTCTGGATCCTGAACTCCGGAGTCCTCTCAACACCATACACGTTGAAGTGTCCCCGGTACGTGGTTACTTCTACTCCGCGCAGAACCAGCACACCGTCCAGGAACAGGCTTCTGCCACCCATCTCGAGAACGTGAGAGTGAGTATTGTGGTCGGTTACAGCGACAAAGTCGAGACCTAGCTTCCTCGCCGTCGACGCGAGCTCTGAGATGCTGGAGTCCCCATCGCTGTGAACCGTGTGCGTGTGAAAGTCGCCCCTAACCCAGCCCTCCCTAGCCCGCGGCCCTTCCTCAACTGACTGCAGAATACTGCCCCCAGACCCTCCGCCGCCTCTAGCCTCTTCCGAGAACGTTATCGAGACTTCGTACTCGCAGCCCCCTTCAGGGATCTTGTATAGGCCTAGGATCACGTGCCAGGTCCCGCTCCTCAGAGGCCCGGGGATGTAGCTGGGCGTGGCCGAGGCTTCAGAGATGTAGAAAGACTTCTTGTTCGACCCACTCCACCCCCTGAAGCTCTCCATGGCTTCTACGAGCTCGAGGGGTCCTGGCTCGAAAACCCCGATGTCGATCGTACACTCGCCGGGGCCGAGGCCGCGGTAGCTGTACTCCACCTCGATGGCTCTGCACCACTCGGGGACCTCGAAAGGCAGGTACAGGTACGTCCCAGCCTGCTCCCTGCCCGCGGCCCCCTTCATCTTCAGGCTGGCGGTCTTCATACAGCTCTACCCCGCTTCCTCGCTCTTGTGAGTTTCGTGTACGTTGCGTACCACAGCGCGCCTATCAGGACGACAGCCGCCCCGAGGGAGGCGGCTGAGCCGAGCAGGCTGAGCGTCAGCGCTGTGCTGAGCAGCATGCCCGCGTAGGAGTGAATAGGAACGCCTCTAACGTCGTACCGCACTCTCAGGCTTGCCCGCTCCAGCCTCAGCGCGGCGTAGTTTGTCAGGATGTGCGTGATGAGGACGCAGAAGCTTGTAAGGCTCGCCAAGCTCGCGAGGTCGATGGTGAGAACCAGGAACGCCATGACGGCTCCCGAGAGCAGGACGGTGTACACAGGTGTCCTGAACCTGCTGTGCAGCTTCGAAAGCGTGTAAGGCATCTCCATGTTCCTCGCCATAGCGAAGAATATCCTCGACTGCCCCATGACGGAGGTTAAAACCACGCTGAACGTCGCGAGGAGGCCTCCAGCGTACAGCAGAGGCTTCAGCCCGAGCTCTTCAGCCGCCTCAGCTAGCGGGGCCTGCGAGGAGCTAAGCCTAACCCAGCCGACCGTGCCCACCGCGGTGACTGCAACCAGGAGGTAAATAGTGGAGGAGACGGCTAGAGCCAGCAGTATCGCTCGGGGGATGTTCCGCTCCGGGTCCTTCACCTCCTCGGCGAGCGTCGTGATCCTTGGGAATCCGATGTACGCGAAGTAGAACAGCCCTGAGGCCTGAACGACCGCGAGCAGACCCTTATCGAGAACGCCGCCCAGGTTTGCCGGCTGGACTCGGGGGAGGCCTGCTGCGGAGAACGCTACGAGAGCTAGAAGCTTCAACACTACGATAAGGTTGTTAACGCTCGCCGAGAGCTTCGCGCCGAGGACGTTGAGCAGCGTCACGAGAGCTATCAGGCCCAGAGCCGCAGCTTTCACCGGGATCTCCGGGAAGGCTGAGGACAAGTAGCTCCCGAAGCCTAAGCTCGCGGTAGCTCCCAGGACTATGTTCCCTGAAACCCACAGCCAGCCCATCATGAAGCCGGTGAAAGGAGATATGAGGGTGTGCCCGAACTCGTAAGGCCCTCCAGCCCTAGGCAGAGCAGCCCCCAGCTCGCAGAAGCTGAGAGCTGTGAACGTTGCGCTCACACCGCTGAGAACTACAGCCAGCAGAACCCCGGAACCCGCGATCCCCGCCGCGATCCCTATCAGCACGAAGATTCCAGCGCCGATAATTGCGCCGAGGCCCACTGACACGGCGTCCAGGAGGCTAAGCTGCCTCTGAAGCTGTACACCTGTTCCGCCTTCATCTCTGCTCACTACCACCACCCGTGCCTTCCTCCTCCGGAGCTGTGGGGTCTGGCTTCACTCTCCAGGCACCTCCACCCGTAGCTGCGCCCCGAGAGCACTGGGAGCTACAGACTGCGTGAAAAAGGTTTCGAGGTAAATGCTTTCGGCGCTTTTCCGCGGGCGCAGCTCTCGAGGGCAGCCTCTGCGAAAAGCCAATTGGGGAGCTTAACGCTAGCAGGTAGGGGGATGATGCAAGTCTGGAGCTCTGAGGGGTGAAGAGCTTTCCGCTGAGCGCTGACCCTACTCCGAAACCTTTCTAGGAATTGAATGAGTTGTCATAATTTTTTCTGCCAAATATTTAAAAATAACAGTTGTTATTCTTCTCCCCGCAGGGTGGCACCGTTGCAGAAGTTCAGCTACGGGAAAATCTTCCTTCTCGGCTTCGGCTTCTTCGGGATCAGTGTCATCTGGTCCATCTACAACTCCTACGTCCCGGTATTCCTGAAGGAGCACGCACTCCCCTCGTGGCTCGTCGGCTTCATCATGACGATCGATAACATCTTCGCTGTAGTGCTGCTCCCCTACATCGGCGTGCTCAGCGACCTCACTAGGACGCGGCTCGGCAGGCGAAAACCCTACATCCTCGCGGGCGCCCCTCCAGCGGCTCTCACCTTCGCGCTGATCCCGCTGCTTAGAGGCGAGCTGATACCGATGATGATCGTCATTCTCTTCATGAACCTTTCAATGGCGCTCTTCCGCTCACCAGTCATCGCGTTCATGCCCGATATAACGCCATCCGAGTACAGGAGCCAGGCTAACGGGATCATCAACTTCATGGGAGGAGTGGGCTCGCTGCTCGCGTTCTTCGCGGGAAGCTGGCTATACCGGCTCAACCCAACATACCCCTTCATCGCGAGCGCTGTCCTGCTCGCCGCCTCCAGCTTCCTCGTAATCGTCCTTGTCGACGAGCCTGAAGAGTTCAAGGTGAAGGGTGGTAAGTCAAACATCGGCGGAGAGCTCGGCAGGCTCTTCCGGAGGAGCTTCGCCGACCTAGGGGGGACTCTCTCCGCTGCCTACAGCGACCCAGACAAGAGCCTCCTGTTCATGCTGGCGTCAATCTTCCTCTGGTTCGTGGGCTACAACGCTATTGAGACTTTCTTCACGAGTTACGCGAAGTGGTACATGGGGATCGGTGAGGCGACAGGAGCTTTCCTCCTGGGTTTCGTGGCGCTCGGCTTCCTCATCTTCTCCCTCCCAGCTGGCTTCATTGGCGCTAAGCTCGGCCGCCGGAAGACGATGACTTTAGGGCTGCTGCTCATCCTAGTCCTCCTCTCTCTCGCGATGCAGCTGCCAGAGATCCTGCCCGTCGAGGTTGCTGTTCTCTACATCCAGGGAGTCTTCCTTCTCCTCGGCTTCTCCTGGGCGCTAGTGAACGTCAACTCCTTACCCACCGTCGTTGACATGACTTCGCGTGAGAAGCTAGGCACGTACACCGGCCTCTACTACTTCGCTTCTCAGACGGCGGCGATCACGGGCCCGCCGATCGCCGGGCTCTTCATAGACTTGCTCGGGTACGGTGCGCTCTTCCCCTTCTCCCTCATCTTCCTCGCTCTCTCCGCCGTTACCCTCCAGTTCGTGAAGCGGGGCGAAGCCCGGAGAGGCTTCTAAAAAAGTGAACCCCACGTACTCTTTTTACGCGAGGTCTGCTAAGTCCTCTAGGAGGTCTAGTGCTCTGAGGATCTTCTCCTGCACCGCGGCTGGGAGGCTTGCCCGCGAGAAGTGTTCTCGTGCCTTGCGGAGAGCGTTCCTGGCCTCCTCCGTCCTCCCTCTACCTTCTAGAACCTCGCGGAGAACGAGCCTCTGCGCATCTTCCAAAAGCTCGACTCTGCTGAGCTCGCAGCGTGTTCTCGAGGCGAGAGAGGCTAGCGACTCGTAGGTGTCCCCGAGGTCCTCAAGGTGCTTGGCGGTTAAGCGCAGGTCCACAAGCCGGACTCTCTCCTCGGGAGGGGTTAGGGGGTTCGCGACTCTACCTCTTATGAGCCTCACGGTGAGGAAGTACAGCCTGTCGACTCTATCGTCTAGAGCGCGGACTTCGTCTGCTACTTCCTCATCCCCCCGGCTGAGAGCCTGGAAAGCTTTCTCAAGCATCGATATAGAGACGGCGTTCATCCTGTACAGGAGGGACTCAACCGAGTAATCTTCCCTTATGAAGCACTGCAGGATTAAAGCGTTCCTAGACTCTTCTACGAGCTCTAAGCCGACGAGGAGGTTCTGCGCCTTAAGTGCTGCTTGCAGCGCTGACTCGCGACAACCCTCCTCTAAACTGATCTCTATCACTTCGCAGCCTTTCAGGTAAGCTGAGAGAATCTTGCGGAGCACTTCGCCGCCGCAGCTGATCCTAGCAATCGAGGGCTCTTTCCTCTCCTTCTGCCCGAGAGCGCGGACTCTGAGCACTCCTCCGCTTTCCGCCTCAACGGTGACGTACCCTTCCTCGAGGCTGTTTTCGAGCACCCACGCCTTCGGAAGGGCTACGTAGTAGCTACCCCCTATCCTGATAACTCTTTTAACTTCCACAACAGTTAAACTGAGATAAACTCTTTTAAACAGTTCCAGCGGCGAGCTTTAAATACGGTGCCCGAGTACCTCTGCCGCATGTCGCTGGTAGAGGCGCTCACCGACTTCCTGGCGGGCTTAGCGGCCGAGCTAGGTCCCGCAGGTTTTTTCGCCGTAATGTTCCTCGAGAGCATTATCGTCCCCATCCCGAGCGAAGTGGTTCTAGTGACCGCCGGGCTCGCAGCTGGAAGGAGCTCAGCAAATCTCTTAGGATTCTTCGTAGCAGCCACTCTCGGGAGCCTTGCGGGAGCGATGACCATATACACTCTCGCACGGGTCTTAGGCGTAAAGCTCGTTGAGAAGTACGGCAGGTACCTAGGCGTAAGGGAGAGCCACCTCAAGGCAGCTGCTGCTTTCTTCGAGAAGTACGGCGCTCTATCAGTTTTCCTCGCCAGGTTCGTGCCCGGTGTCCGAAGCCTCATCGGTATCCCTGCGGGGATTGTGGGGATGGATCCACGGCTTTACGCGCTTGCCGCGGGTGCAGGCGGCGCTATATGGAACGCAGCCTTCATCCTACTCGGGGTGGTTGTCGAAGGGAGCTTATCGGCCGCTAAGCACTACTCAGCCTACATAGACGCTGCTGGCGCAGCAGCTCTGCTGATTCTCGCAGCTTTAGCCCTGAGGAAAGTTAAGCTCAACCGCGCTGCTCAAAAAGTTTTGACTTCATCCACGCTTCAGTGAAAAACTTATAGAAGGGAAAGCCAGGTAGCAGAGTACTCCGCAATCTGAATTGCAAATATCTGAAAAAGCTTAAGGTAAAATGATAAAAGAGCAACGTTTATTAAGCACGCGTATGAGTAAACGCTACAAATGGTTCATAGTTCTGTTCTTCTTCACCTTCCTGACGTTCCACGAGGCCGACAGATTCATCATTTCTGCTGTAGCTCCGCAGCTTCTCGACGAGTTCCAAGTCAAGTACTCTGAGCTGGGTCTAGTCTTCTCGCTCACAGTGCTAGTCGCCGCCATCCTCTACCCCGTCTGGGGCTACCTTTACGACAGGTACTCGAGGAAGGTTCTCGCGGGGCTTGCAGCGCTGATTTGGGGCTTCACAACGATCTTCAACGCTCTAGCGAAGACGTTCACCCAGTTCTTCCTGACGAGGTTAGCCACGGGTGCTGATGACGCCGCTCCACCAGGCATCTACAGCCTGGTAGCCGACTACTTTGAACCCTACAGCCGCGGCAAAGCGATGGGGATCCTCAACGCCAGCGGGCCTCTCGGCGCTATACTGGGCAGCGTGCTGGCGCTCAGCATAGTAGCGGCGGGGATGAGCTGGAGGAACGCTTTCTTCATCACCGGGCCCATAGGCATCATCGTGGGCGTTCTCACCTTCTTCCTCGTCAAGGAGATTCCTCGAGGCAGCAGCGAGCCGGAGCTCAGCGGGCTTCTCACCCAGGACGTGTACAAGGCTCACCTCTCCGACCTCCCCCGCCTACTTAAGAACCGGTCGCTGCTACTGCTCTACACGCAGGGGTTCTGGGGGGTCTTCCCGTGGAACGCGATCACCTTCTGGTTCATCACCTACATGCAGAGGGAGAGGGGGATGCCGCCCGACGCGGTGATGCCCGTAATGGTTATCGCGCTCGTAGCCATGGTTGCCGGAAACCTGGTTGCCGGCGTGGTCGGCGACTGGCTCTTCAAGAAGACTAAGAGAGGTAGAGCCATCTTCGGGGCAGTGGTAGTCCTCTTCTCAGCCGTGCTCATCTACCTCGCGATCCGCGCTCCAACCACGGAGGAGTTCATACTCTTAACCGCCCTCACAGCGTTCGAGATCCCGATGGCTGGGCCGAACGTCTCAGCCGCTATAACTGACGTCACCGAGCCGGAGCTGAGAGCGAGCGCGACAGGCTACCTCCGCTTCTTCGAAAATATCGGGAGCGCCGCCGCACCCTTCATCACGGGGGTGCTGGCTGACCAGATAGGCCTCGGAGAGGCGATCCTCTGGGTATCGGTGTCGACGTGGCTGCTGTGCTTCGTCTTCTTCACCATCCTCGCTCTTATCATACCCCGGGACATAGACAGGCTCAGGAAAATTATGGAGTCGAGGGCGAGAGAGCTTAGGGGCGGCGAGTGATGTTCCCCAAGGGCTTCCTCTGGGGCGTGTCCCTCGCAGGCTTCCAGTTCGAGATGGGTGACGCGGAGGGGAGGGCCCTAGACCCGAACACTGACTGGTTCGTCTGGGTGCACGACAGGGAGAACATCGAGAAAGGCATCGTCAGCGGCGACCTACCCGAGCACGGTATCGACTACTGGCACCGCTTCCGCGAGGACCACGCTCTAGCCCAGGAGCTCGGCATGAACGCTTACCGGCTGAACGTCGAGTGGAGCCGGATCTTCCCCAAGCCCACATACGCGGTCGAGGTGGGCGTTGAGAGGGAGGAGGGCCTAGCTGTGGGGGTAAGCATCGACGAGAGCGATCTCGCGAAGCTCGAAGAGCTGGCGGACGCGGCAGCTGTGCAGCACTACCGCGAAGTTATCGAGGATCTTCGCGAGAGAGGCTTCCTCGTGATCCTCAACTTAGTGCACTTCACGCTCCCTTTGTGGCTCCACGACCCGATAGCAGCTAGGAGCACCAACCTGAGGAAGGGGCCCCTCGGCTGGGTGGACCAGCGCTTCCCGGTCGAGTTCGCGAAGTTCGCAGCTTACGCTGCGTGGAAGTTCGGGGATCTCGTGGACATGTGGTCGACGTTTAACGAGCCAGGCGTCGTGATGGAGGCTGGCTACCTCGGGCGTAGAAGGTTCCCTCCGGGAGTCTTCCACTTCGATGGCTACAGGAAGGGGATGCTGAACATAGTGCAAGCTCACGTTCTCGCTTACAGCGCGATTAAGAAGTTCGACAGAACCAAGGCTTACAGGGAGAGCGCTGAGCCTGCGAGCGTGGGTGTCATTCACAACGTGATCCCCTTCCACCCTCTGAGGCCCGAGAAAGGGAAGGATGTCGCCGCCGCGAAAACCGCAGACTACCTCCACAACCGCTGGATCCTGCAGGCTGTCCATTCCGGAATCGTAAACAGGAGCCTTAACTGGAGGAGGGAGGGAGAGAAGGTGGAGAAGTACAGGGGGAAGCTCGACTGGCTGGGCGTGAACTACTACTCGCGAAGCGTAGTCGCCGGGAAAACAGGCCTGCTCCCGCTTCTCGTAGGTCTCCCCGCGATACCCCATCTCGTGAAAGGTTACGGGTTCGAGTGCGAGCCCCGCTCATCCAGCGCTTCAGGAAGGCCGACAACAGACTTCGGCTGGGAAGTTTACCCCGAGGGCCTCGCCGAGGCGCTCAGCGCTGCGGTAGAGATAGGTAAGCCGGTTCTTGTGACGGAGAACGGGATCGCCGACGCTGAGGATAGGCTGCGCCCCCACTTCATCGCTCTACACCTCGAGGTGCTTGAGCGATTCCTCAGGGAGAGAAAGGGCAATGTGCTGGGCTACCTGCACTGGGCGCTCACAGACAACTACGAGTGGGCTGACGGCTTCAGGATGAAGTTCGGGTTGTTTCACGTCGACCTAGAGACCAAGAAGAGAGTGAAAAGGCCTAGCGCGAACCTTCTCGCACGGGTGATATCCGAGGGAGCTGTCCCCGACGAGGCATTGAGGAAAGCTGAAGAAGCTACCTGTATCGCCCTCCGGGAGCGCTGAATCCCCTCTAGCCGCTCTTTCTCCCTTTCTTCTCGCTCCGCTTAACGAGCCAGATCGAGAGGAAGTAGAGGGCCATGAAAGGCACGCCGAGCACCAAGTCCGTGACCAGGGTGGGGTCTGGGGTGATGAAAGCTAGGATCGCGAAAATCGCGAAGACGACGTACCTCCACTGCTTGCTGAGGGTCTCCGAGCTAACGAGCCCAATCTTGTGGAGGGTGAGCACTGCGAGGGGGAACATGAAGAAGACTCCTGTGGAGAGCACGCCGAGAAACAGGTTCTGGTAGAACTCCTGTATCGAGAAGAGCAGCGCCGCCCCGCCCAGCGTCGCTAAGCCGGCGCCGACCGCGAAGACGATAGGCATGACGACAAAGTAGCCGTAGATAGAGCCTAGTAGGAAGAGCACCAGGCTGAACGCTATGTACTTTCTCACGACTTTCTTCTCGTGGGGGTAGAGGGCTGGCTCGACGAACCTGTATATGAGGTAAGCGTGCAGGGGGCTGAGAACAACCACAGCTAGGAGCCCTGCGAGGAGGAGTGAGGCAGTGAGCGCGTCGAACCAGCCGTGAGAGATCAGTACCGCCTGCTTCCCGGATAGCCCGAACACCGTGATGAACGGCCTTGCGAAAACACTGGTGTTGAAGTCCAGCATGTACTCGTTAGTCTTCGCCATCAGGTCGAAGATGAGGGGGCTGTAGCCTGGCAGCTGAAGCGGTGACGGCGCCACGTAGAGGGCCAGGATGAAGACTAGCGAGTATATCAGCATTCTCCTCAGAGTTTCGAGAAGGTCGTAGACGTGCTCGAGGAAAGGCTTCTCAGGCAGCTCTTCCGCGCTCATAGGCTTGCATCTCTTTCCTCAGCTGCCGGGCTTCTCTCCTATGTAAGTTTAACGTAGTTCCGCCCTCCTCTCCGCTCGATAACGATGTAGCCTAGCTCTTGCAGCTTTCGGAGCCGCCTCCACAGCGTTGTTGTCGGGATACTTAACCTAGCAGCTAGCTCAGACTGGAACATACCGCCGCCAGCAGCTTGAAGAGCTCGTATGATCTCCATATCAGTCTCGGAGAGCTCTTCCTTGCGTCTCCCTCTGAGGATTAGTGCCGCCGCCGCGGCGGCAGCTGCCAGCGCAACCCCGAGTAGAGCTACCAGCAACCAGTCCACCTGCTGCGGCTGGGCAGGGCTAGGCTGCTGGGTCGGAGTACCGGGGGAGGGCTGCGCAGGGCCGGAGGGCTGAGAGGGGGGCGGGGTAGCGGGCTGCTGGGTCTGGTTGCCTGGGGGTGGTGGGCGGGGCTTTATAGGCTGAAGAAGGGTGTAGCTCAGCATTACGGGGCCCGGCGGGAACTGGACCACTACGCGTCCCCCCTCTGCTTTTATGCTCGTGAAATCCGTGTAGATCCCGCTGAGCGTTGCGTTAGGGGGTAGCTCCACGGTAGCTGGGAGCGGAGCTGAGAAGTTGACGAACCACAAGTCCCGAACCTTCGTTGTCAGCGTTGCCGTGACGTAGCTCACGGTGATTGTAGACGAGTTGAACGCCAGGACTGTGATCAAGCCGCTCGCGCTATCGTAGCTCGTCGGGAGGAGTTCATTCCTCTCGTTGAAGGCCACGATGCCTAAGGAGGGGTCGGGAGAGCCGATAGCCTCCAGCTCGACCAGCGGCGCGCCGCCCGTCTCAGCTTTTATCGTCACCAGCGCGGAGCCGTCCGCGTATATGGTGACGCTCAAGCTCCCTTTCACAGCTTGCGCGGCAGCGGTGCTCAGCGTGAAGAGCGCTAGCACCGCTAGCGCCAGGTGTAGGCGAAAACGGCTCACAGGAGGCTCTTGGCAGGGCAGCGTAATTAAACTTTCTCTCTCACCCCGGCCCGGGATCCCCCAGCGGCTTCTCTCCCCTCCTTCCGAGCTTCTCGACGGCTTTCTTGACGGCGGCGCGGAGCTCGGCAGCCTTCTCCTCCGGGACAGCGTCGTAGGTGAAGACCCATGCCCCCCACTCTATGCCTGCAGGGTACTTGAGCTTGTCCCTCGCCCGGTGCACTGGGTAGAACTCCACGTGCAGGTGAAAGCCCTCGTAGCCGCGGCACGGCTTCTGGTGGAAGACCATCATGTAGGGGAGGCTGAAGCCGAAGAGCTCGTTGTAGGCGGCGACGATGACTCTCAGCGCGTCAGCTAGCTGCTCGAGCGAAGCTCTGTCGAGCTCGTCCAACCTCTCAACGTGCCGCCGAGAGTACACGTGAACCTCGTAGGGCCACATCGCGAAGAATGGCAGGAACGCTGTGAACTCCGCGTTCAGGTAGAGGAGCCTCGAGCCCTCTTCCTCCTCCTGCTTCAGGATCTCGCACAGCAGGCAGCCCCCGTAGCGGCTTTTGTGCTCGGACATCATCCTGTGCTCTCTCTCGACTCTCGGGGGGACAAACGGGAGGATGTACACCTGCGAGTGAGGGTGTGTCAACGAGACCCCTATTACCTCGCCCTTATTCCTGAACGGGAAAACGTACGCGATGCCGGGGTCTGCGCAGTACTGCCTCGTCAGCTGGGCGAGAAGCTCCACGTACCTGAGCAGGTTTTCCCTAGGGATAGCGTCGAGGTCCCCCTCGTGCTCCGGGGTCTCAACCACCACCTTAGCGTAGCCGTAGGCGGGTCGCACCCGGTAGAGACCCCTGCTCTCCGTGCAGGTTTTCGCGTCGGGCCTCAGAGCTGGGAAGCGGTTATCAAGAGCGAGCACATCCCACCCGTATCCTGTCTCCTCCGCTCCAGGGCAGAAGGGGCACTGCGTAACGCTCCTCCAAGGCCGGGTAGCCCGCGAGCTCGAAACTACCACCCAGCAACCGAGGAGAGGGTTCCAGCGGAGTTCGTTGCAACCTGCGCTCACGTGGCGCAAAGGAAGAAAAAATAATCAATTTTTGCCTACAGGAGGGTCGGCAGGAAGAACCCGAAGACCGCGTTGATGATGTAGATCAGCACAGCTAGCGCCGCTGCCCCCAGCCACCCAACGCCCTGGAGCCTTCTCAGCAGGTAGAGCCAGACGACCCAGGCGATCACTGTGCCGAGCGGGATCTCGATTATCTTGAACACGTAGAAGACTACAGCACCCACGAGCGCTGTGAGCGCGGCGCCCGGCAGTGACTCTCTCTTCTGCTTTCCCGGCAGGAACTTCAATGCTAGCCACACTGCTACTGTCGAAACCAGCCAGCCGATAAGCAAGTTGACTAGGCTGCCGACGGTGATGGTCGGCATCAGGTATATGTGGAATACTTTCTTAAATGGTTTTCCAGCATTACATGTCCTGCCATGACGGGTTACTCCAACGCGAGGGTGAAGCTCCCCGAGCGCTGGGTCTTCTTATCTTCGGCCCCAGGCAGGGTGGATTTCCTCAACACCCACCAGGACTACAAAGGGCTCCCCGTTGTGCCCGCCGCGGTTAATCTCCGCACGTTCATCGCGGTCTTAGAGCCTTGCGAGCGCTTCGAAATCGAGAGCTGGAACCTCAGAGAGGAGGGGTCACCCCACCGGGACGTGTTCCCCGCTTCGAGCCCCCCGCTGCTCCATAAGGGCTGGTGGGGAAACTACCTCAGGGCGGTGGTGAGGGCTGTCGAGGAGAGGGTGGGCAGGCCCCTCAAGAGCGGTTTCAGGGCTGTGGTCAGCAGCGAGATCCCTGTGGGCTCGGGGCTGTCGAGCAGCGCGGCACTGGAAGTGGCTTTCGCGAAAGCCCTAGACCACTACTTCAACTTAGGTCTTTCACCCGAGGAGTTAGCAGAGGTGGCTTTCCAGGCGGAGAACAGGATCGCAGGGATTCCGTGCGGCCGCCTCGACCAGTACGCTTCAGCTATCGGCGGCGCGATACTCCTCTACCCGAAGCCCCCCGTGCGCGTCCAGAGGCTTGAGGCCCGCTGGCTGCGCTTCACCGTGGCGGACTCAGGCATCAGGCACAGCGTTGCTGACATACACCCCGTGAGGCAGGCCGAGATCAACAGGGGGCTGAAGGCGCTCATGGAGAACCCCGGGGTGCCCGCGTCCCTGAAGGCGAAGCTGGGCTGGAGGTTCGACGAGCCAGCCTGGGAGGACCTCAGCCTTCGGGAGCTCGAGCCGTACCTGGGAGCGCTAGATGAAGCAGCTAGGCGCCGTATCCTCTTCACCCTACTCACGCACAGCTCTACGCTCCGCGCCGTGAGGGCACTCCGGGAGGGCGATTTCCGCGCCCTAGCAGAGGAGGTGAACAGGCAGCACGAGCTTCTCAGGGACCTCTACGAGGTTAGCTTGCCGGAGCTCGAGCGCTTGAGAGACGCGATGCTGGGTGCAGGCGCGCTGGCGGTGAAGATCAGCGGAGCTGGGATGGGGGGCAGCCTCGTAGCGCTTGCCCCAGGCAGGGAGCGCGAGGTGCTCCAAGCCTCTCTGGAGGCTGGCGCCTCTAGAGCGTGGGCGCTCAGCGTGGACGAGGGGGCTAGGATCGAGGAGGGATAGCGCCTTCGCTTTGCGAGCTTTCTTTCGTGTTTTCCGGCAGGATAGCGGCTCGCGCTAGCACTCTCTCCGCACCGTTAGCCCACTGTGAGAGGAGAATCTCCCCGGGCTTAACCCTCAGGAAAGTGCAGGTGGCAGCGTTCCCGTTCTCCACCCACGAGCCTGTGTTAGCGAACACTCTGCCGTTATCTTCGAGGAGCTCCGGCACGTGGGTGTGGCCAAAGACAGCGATATCTACGCGGCCTACAATGCTCTCGATCAAGCCGAGAAGCTTTCTAAGGGGCTTGCTGACAGCAAGAGTCCTAATGCTCTTCCCCCTTAACCTCCCTCTCGAGAGCCTGCCTGCTAGAGGTTGAATGAGCAGGTACCACACCTCGTCTTGGAAGTTTCTCCAGAGCAGGAGCAGGAGGGGGGACAGCAGGAAGGCTGCGAGGAGCATTACCGCAATCTCCACCACCAGGGAGCCGGCTGGGATGATGGCGATCAACCCGAGGAACAGGAGCGCAGCTAGCCCCGCCAGCACCCACTCCAACCCTTTAGGCAGCGCGAGAAGAGCTTCAGAGAACGTGTACACGTAGGACTGGAGCTTCCAGAGGCTGCGCGTGATGAGGAATGCTCTGTCGAGCTGGTGGCCGTGGAACAGGAGCGCTTTCCTGCCTGAAACCTCTAGCAGTACTGCTTCGGGAGCCACCACGAGGTCCTCCTCCCCCCGTCTCCCGATGAGGTGCAGGCCTGCGAGGATCCTGTCGTGGTTCCCGGCAACGTAGACGACAGTTGCATTGCTCCTGGAGAGCTCCCTCAGGGGCTCGTAGGCTGCGCGCATGACGCTGTGCAGCGGAGCGTTCCACAGCTCCAGCACATCGCCGAGCAGCACTACGAGCTTCGTCTTAGTGCTCCGCAGGTGGGCGAAGAACTCAGCGAGCTCTCTGCTCTTGCTGGCAACCCTCCCCTTAACGTTGAGGCCGAGGTGCGTGTCCGAGAGTATAACCGCCTCCTCCTCGTCCTCGAGGGTTATCAGGGGTAGGGGGATGCCGGAGGCCTCGATGATGTCTATTTTCAAAGCCCCCACCTTCGCGGCTGAAGCCCCTGCATACGGGGGTGATATGTAGCTTTCACTGAAGTCGGTTTTCTCTAGAGAAAAGTCGCTTTCTCCCGCTTTCCACAGCTTTCCTTAATACCGCCTCCTTACCGCTTGTAGGCGGTGAGCGACGTGAAAGCTCCGACGGCAGTACTCCTTGCCGTGTTGCTGGTGCTAGCGCCCCTGGCAGTAACCGTGAGAGCAGAGAACGACCGCTCGGCGGAGGTACTGGTCGAGAACGCGAAGAGGCTGCAGCTGCTTGTACACTTCCGGAACGAGGTTATCGCCAACAGCAGCCTACCTCTCGTCAATGCTACGCTCTGGGCCACTATACTGAACCTTACGGCTGAAGCGGATCTCTACCTGAGCCTAGCTGTTGAGCAGCTCGCAGCGGGAAACTTTACGCTGGCGAAGAACTACGCTCTGTCAGCTATGCGCTTGTACGGCGACATCCTGGAGCTGCAGAGTGAGGTTGCTGAAGAGCTTGGGCTCGAGTTTAGGTTCAAGGGCGCGCTGCCTTTGAACCTAACCGCTTCCGTCAGCAACATGACGGTAGCGCTCAACAGAACCGCGCTCATCCTGCAGCTTCAGGTGCTTGAAGCCCGGGTCGCGCAGCTGAGGGAGCAGCTCTCTAAAGTGGACACCTTGCTCTTCGACATCGCGGACGCGCTAGCGCTCCTGGACAGAGCCAGCGAGATCCTCGCCGAGGCCCGGGCGGCTCTCGACGCGGGCAACCTGACGGTCTCAGACCTGGCGAGAATGCTCGCTGAGGTTAAGCGCATTCTCGGCCTAGTCACTGCAGAGCTCAACCGCGCATCCCTTCACGTTGCTATCGTGAAGGCGATGAAGCTCGGCTGGCTGAAGAGGAACGAGACAGAGTACCTTGAGGACGTTCTAATCAACAGAACGCTCGTAAAGAAAGTCGAGAAGGCCATCCGGGAGAGGGCGTTGAACTGGTCCGAGGTCGAGAGCGTTAGGAACGCGACCAGAGAGCTGGTAGAGAAAGTCTTCAAGGAGGTAAAGAGCAAGGTCGAGAAAGCCGCCGAGAGGGCCGGAGCTGCTGCGAAGATCTCCATCAAGGTTAAAGTCGAGAAGGAAGCGCCTCCCATCACTCCGCCGGGCTGGGCGAAGAAAGCTGAGCGCGGAACCGAGGCTCCGGCTCCTCCGAAGCAGGGTAAGGGGGCTAGAGGCTAGCTGAGCCGGGCCTCAGGCGAAAGATATTATTTTTATTTTTTTGAATACTCCTTCTTCTCATGCCTCTCAAGGTCAAAGTAGGCGTTTCTGAGCTGGAAATCGCCCTGAAGCTTTCCCTCAGGGGGGCGCTCGAAGACGTCGTACGTGCGGAGCCAGCAGGTAATGCTTACGAGCTCCTACTCGCGGGTGGCCGAGCCCTCCTGAAGCTGCTCGGCTCCGAGGACGCGGTAGCGCTCCTGGTGGAGGGGGAGGGGGAGACCGCGGACGACGGGCTCGTTCTAGCTGCTGAGGTGAAGCTGCCGGAGCATAGCAGCGTGCTCGTGTTCCACCACACCTACGACCCACCCGGCTTTCTCGGCGGCCAGAGCGAGCCCTACGACTACCCTGCTGTTAGCGCGGCGCCCGCTGTACCCAGCGCGTGGACTTTCCCCTGGCACACCCGCTCTCTCGCGAGCCTGCCGAAAGACTTGAAGATCTCGCAGCTTCTGTTAAAGCTCGAGAGCGGCTACCTGCACCTCTTGGCCCTGCCGGGGTGGGGCTTCTCAGGATACTTCACGAACCCCGGCGAGAAGGTTCTCACGATTCAGCAGCTCTCAACAGTGAAGATGAGGTGGAGAACAGCACCTCTCCTGGCTGCGGCGCGCGGCTCAACCGCAGCGGAGACTGTGAGCCGCGCGTTCAATGTTGCTGCCCGCGCGCTCGGCAGGGAGTGCCTTCTGCGGAGCCGGAAGCGGAAGCCCTCCTTCGCGGAGTACTTGGGCTGGTGCACCTGGAACGCGTTCTGGAGGGGTATCTCTGAGGAGAAGGTGGTCTCCGGCTTCAAGGAGCTGAGGTCGAAAGCCCCCTTCGCGATGGTGATTCTCGACGACGGGTGGATGGCTAGCCGGGAGGGATCTCTCAGCTCTTTCGAAGCGGATCCCGAGAAGTTCCCCAGAGGCCTAGCCGGCTTGGCGGCAAAGCTGAGAGAGCTCGGGGCAGAGAAGCTGGGCCTCTGGATCACCGTCAACGGGTACTGGAACGGCGTAGACCCTGAGAGCGACCTGGCGAGAGACTACCATGAGGTATTGGAGGATCTCGACGGCACTCTGGCGCCTTCCCCTGGGAAGGCTTTCCGCTTCTTCATGGATTGGTTCAGGAGGGTCAAGGATGCCGGCTTCGACTTCATCAAAGCTGATAACCAGCTTGCAGTGGCATCGCTTTACGCGGGCCACCACCCCGTCGAGCAAGCGTCTTCAGAGTTGCACGAAGCGGTGGAGGCGGCTGCCGCGCTCTTCAACCTGGAGATCCTCAACTGCATGTCCCTCAACCCCGAGCACTTCTTCAGCATGTGGCGCTCGAACACTGCTAGAGCATCGATCGACTACAGCTCTCCCCCGTCACCCTCTAGGTCGAAACTGCACTTGTACTTCAACGCGTACAACACTCTCTGGCTCTCCCAAGTCGCGTGGCCAGACTGGGACATGTTCCAGACGAAAGACCCCTTAGCGCTCCAGCAAGCGGTTGCGAGAGCTCTGAGCGGGGGGCCGGTTTACGTTTCTGACGTTCCGCAGGAGCTCAAAGCAGAGGTCGTCGCCCCCCTAGCGTTCCCCGACGGCAGGGTGCCCACCTTCCCGGCTCCCGCGCTCCCGACCGAGGATATCGCGATGAGGGACCCCTACAACGAGCCAGTGGCGCTGAAGCTCTTCAACAAGCTCGAGGTCCCCGGCCTAGGAGTCTACGGCCTCGTTGGCGTGTTCAACATCTACAAGCGGGATGAGGTGATCGAGTACGCGGTATCCCCCTCCGACGCTGCCCTCAGCGCT
This sequence comes from Thermofilum sp., assembly GCA_038741495.1. Classification (NCBI taxonomy): domain Archaea; kingdom Thermoproteati; phylum Thermoproteota; class Thermoprotei; order Thermofilales; family Thermofilaceae; genus Thermofilum; species Thermofilum sp. Next base: position 63,880 of record JAVYKX010000004.1, read on the forward strand.
GGAGAGTACGTCGCGTACGAGTACTTCTCGGAGAGGTTCGGGAAGGCTGAGGGTAGCCAGGTGCTGCGCGGCAAGCTCAACCCGGGGGAAGTCCACCTCTACGTGTTTGCCCCCCTAAAGCTCGGCTTCTCCCCTGTGGGGAGCAGGAAGCTGTACGTGATGCCGGCCGCTCTCCACTGGGCTAAGGTGGTCGGCAGCGTAGTCAGGCTCGGGCTGGAGCCCGGCTTCCCCATCACCATTTACCTGGAGAGGCAGCTGAGGGTGGGGGACATGGTTCTGCAGCCAGGCCTCAGAGAAGTGACCCCGGCGAAGGTTCCTCTAGAGGTGCGCGTCTGACGCTCTCCGAAGGGAAAAAGCCGCAGCCTTTTCTCAAAGCCGCTAAGGTGCTAGCACCAGGTAGGCTGTCACAGCAAGAGTGTAGGTGAAGATTGCTGCACCCAGCGCGGTGAAGAGGGCTCGGGCTCTCCTCTCCCGGAGGAGCTCTGCTTCGACCGTGACTGTGTAGAGGCCGTACATAGCGTGGTACGTCACCGCCGCTGCGAGAGCTAGCTCGGCCGCTGCTATCAGGGGGTTTTTGAAGGCGCTGATAACTTCCTCGTAGGTGGGTAGGCCCTTGTGCGACCCCTCAAGGTGCACCCTGATTATGTGGGCTGTCACGAATAAGACGAGCAGCACGCCGGTAAGCGCTTGCAGTACCCAGCCTACCCCCTTCTTACCCCATGACATGGATGATCACCACCGCTCCGACTAGGGAGAAGAGAGCTACCACAGCCCAAGCAGCTGCGAGAAGCTCTTTCCGCCGATCTACGAGGAACCCCGCTTCGACGATTGCGGAGTAGAGGCCCAGCGAGCCGTGCGCAACCAGGAGGATCCAGAGGATGATGTCAAACACGAGCCCGACCGGCGAGCTAAAGAGGTTAAGTAGAGCCTGGTAGTACTCCCTGCCGAGAAGGAGAGTCGAGATATCTACCATGTGGATTACCAAGTACAGCGCGAGCACTATGCCCGCGAGCCTACGCAGCCCGAAAGATATGTGCTCCGCGCTCCTACCCTTTACCTGGAACCAGCTCCTAACAGCTTTCCCCAAACCCATCTAGCTCACCTTCACCCTGCCTCCCAGGAGGAGGCGCCTCAGCTTCATAATCTTCTCACCGGGCTTGAAGCCTACAGGGCACTTCTCGCTGCAGTCGAAAGCCGCGTGGCAAGCCCACACGCCGCCCGACCCCGCGACGCTGCCCGGCACTACTCCATCGCTCAGCGCTCTGTGATAAGCTAAGGCTAGAACAGAGGGGCCGAGGTACTCCCCGTACGTGTTGGCGATCGGGCACGCAGAGTAGCACACCCCGCACTCAACGCAGTCGTAAAGCTTCTCCAAGCTCGCGGCAACCGGCTCCAGAGTCTGCGTCTCTGCCGGGTACTTCGAGAACATCCTCGACTTGTCCACTGCGAGGTCGCTGATAACCTCGAAGCCGCGCAGCGGCTCGACGAGGAGCAGGCCTTTCCTAGCAGCCTCGCCGACTTTCGTCACGCAGGCTAGCCGCTCGACGCCGTTGATGAGCATGCCGCAAGCACCGCAAGCACCGTGGTGGCACGCGTGCTCGAAGACCAGGGTGCGGTCGGTACTCAGGCTCACTCTCTCGATGAGGTCTAGCACAGACTCCTCGGGGTCTGCCTCCACGTCGAACACGTCGTAGCGCGGGCGCGTCCAACCCTGCTTCCAGCGCCTTACGATTAGCCTCACTTTCACTCCGACCACCTAGGAGAAGTAGAGCCAGTAGGGCGCCAGCGGCAGCTCCGCAGTTCTAGAGGGTACGCTGACACCCAGTCTTTCGCAGACCGCGTCACCCATCTTCTCAGCCATCAGCCTAGCGGTGACGAACTTCCCCCCGATGATGCTGAGCATGTTCCCCACGCCCTCGCGGGAGTGGTCGATTATCGCGAAGCTCCTGCTCACTTCTCTGCCTGTCTGCGCGGCCTGCCCCACGAGAGGCCTGGAGGAAACGTAAACCGCCTTCACTCTCATCCTCGAGACAACGGGCGCTATCTCCGAACCCCTCTTGATCATCAGCTCCACGTGCTCTTTCGGGATGGACACCCCGTCGGGGTCTTCTACAATCCAGGAAGTTGTACCTATAACCGAGGTGCCTCTCTGGTGTATGATGATGTCGCCGTCCCCCGGCTTATTCAGCCTGTTGAAAACCCGGTTACCGATGCGTCCATCCAGCGCCACCATGACTCCCGGGCTCGGCTTAACCGGTACGTGAAGCCCCGCGAGCGACGCTACTTTGTTCGCCCACGCACCGGTCGCGTTGACGAAGAAGTCTGCCTCGAGCTCGTACTCCCTGAGGGAGACCTTGTCCAGAACTCTAACCGCCCTCACCTCGCCCCCCTCAACCCGGAAGCCCACCACCTCGTTGTACGGCTTCACTACAGCACCGCACCTTTTAGCTGATGCGAGGAAGCTCAAAATCACCTTGAGGGGGTCGAAGGTACCGTCGGGCACGAGGACTGCGGCTTTCAGCTTCGGGTTCAGGTTCGGCTCCATCTTCAAGGCTGCCGCCGGCTCAACCTCTTCGACGGGTATCCCCGCTTCCCCGCACTTCTTGAGGAAGAAGTCTTTGTAAGCTAAATCATCCTCCGTGATAGCTACGAAGAGCCCACCATTCTTCTCGAAGAGGAAGGGCGCTATCCTCCTCAAGGTCTGGTTCTCGAGGTAGCACTCCCTAGCGACCTCCGTGTCCGCAACGTACCTGCAGCCACTGTGCAGGAGCCCGTGAGTCCTCCCGCTCGTCCCCGCGCCTATGGAGCCTCTCTCCAGCAACGTCACCCTGAAACCCCTCAGCGACAAGTCGTAGGCAGTCGCAGCGCCTGTCACGCCCCCGCCTATAACCACAACATGCTTCGAAACTGCAGTCATATCAAACCCGGCAGCACTGCTTTTTCACTAAAGTAACATAATCAAATTTCGGTAATAAGGCATTTAGTAACCGTACGCCCACGGAACCTCCTTCGCCCAGCCCAGAGCGCGCTTCACCGCGGCTTTCCAGCCCGCGTACAGCCTCTCCCTCACCTCCTCGCTCATAACCGGCTCGAACACCCGCTCAGCTCTCCACATCCTCCTCAGCTCGTCCAGCCCCCTCCACAAGCCGCACGCGAGACCAGCAAGGTACGCGACACCCAGCGAAGTAGTCTCGGTGACCAGCGGCCTCACCACTCTCACTCCGAGGATATCCGCCTGGAACTGCATCAGGAAGTCGCTCCTCGAGGCGCCGCCATCCGCCTTCAAGGCTTCGATAGCCAACCCGCCCTCGCTTCTCATCACTTCTACAACGTCCCTGGTGAGGTACGCGATACTCTCCAGGGTGGCTCTGGCCAAGTGCTTCCTAGTAGTCCCCCTGGTGATGCCGATGATCAGGCCCCTGGCGTACGGATCCCAGTAGGGCGCGCCGAGCCCCGTGAAGGCGGGAACGAAGTACAGGCCACCGGTGTCGTCCGCAGCGTCGGCGAGAGGGTTGACCTCGGCGGAAACCTCGATCAGCTTCAAACCGTCTCTCAACCACTGGATCGCAGCTCCTGTGATGAAAACGCTACCTTCCAGCGCGTAGGAGGCTTTACCCGGCTCGGTAGAGTAGTATACCGTAGTCAGCAAGCCCGACTTCGAGTAAACAATCCTATCACCGGTGTTCAGCAATATGAAGTTTCCAGTACCGTAAGTGCACTTTACGTCCCCCTCGCTGTACCCTGCCTGCCCGAAGAGCGCTGCCTGCTGGTCACCTGCAGCGGCTGCCACCGGGATAGCTTTCCCCTCGAATATGCCGTTCACCTCCGGGCCAGTGTAGCCGTAAAACTCTCTGTCGCTGGAAGGCCTCGCGAGCGGCAGGGCCTCCTCGGGAACCCTGCCCAGGAGCTCTAGAAGGTCGCTGTCCCACTGGAGCTTCTCGATGTTGAAGAGCATGGTTCTTGAAGCGTTCGAGTAGTCCGTGACGTGCGCCCCTCCCCTCTCGGGCGTGAGAGTATCCCTGCTCTCCCTGGTTAAGTTCCAGATGAGCCAGGTGTCTATCGTGCCGAACACGGCTTCTCCTTTCTCAGCTTTTTCCCTCAACCCGGGAACGTTCTCGAGGAGCCACTGGATCTTACTCCCCGAGAAGTAGGGGTCAGGCACGAGCCCTGTCTTCCTGTGAACTGTGTCGAGGTGCTTCTCACGCAGCTCATCCGTTATCGACGCAGTCCTCCTATCCTGCCAGACAATCGCGTTGTACAGAGGCTCTCCGCTGCGCACATCCCACACCACCACCGTCTCCCGCTGGTTCGTAACGCCTATGGCTGCGATTTCGTGCGGCTTGACCTTGCTGCGGGAAACAGCATCCTTAACGCAGAGAACAGTCTTCTCCCATATCTCCTTCGGATTGTGCTCTACCCAGCCGGGCCTCGGGTAGATCTGCGTATGCTCCCTGTACGACCAGCCGCCTTTAACCGGTTGGCCATCATCGGAGTATATAGCAGCGCGGGTTCCGGTGGTACCTTGGTCAATGACAAGTAGGTATTTTGCCACGTCAAGGTAAAAGAAGCTTGCTTTATCTTTTTTACCGTGGATAAGCTTAAACTACTTTACTAAAACTACTAAAATTTTAAATTTGCGGCGCAGACAGTTGATTTATTTAAATTTCCTGAGAGCTACTGCAAAGATCGCTTCTTCTGGTACTACACTCCCTTGTACGCTGGAATGAAGCAGCATTCTATTTCAGGAAAACAGGTGGAGTCTACGCGGCGTTCTTCCTCCAGCTCCTGTTCTTCGCCTGGTATCACGCAGCTTTCTCGGTATTCCACGTCCCAGCGCTTCCCTAGCGTAGCTTTCAAAGAAGTTTTTTCCCTTCGATAGGTAAAGATTCTGACAGCTTCGCATATAAAGCATGGGGAGCCTTCTACCTAATGTGGCTCCAATGGAGGCGGAAATCGAGGAGATAAAGCGGAGAATGCTCGCGCAGATGCTCCGCAGCCCCCGGGCTGGTAGTACTGCCTGCCCCTACAACCCGGAGGCTGGCGCAGCCGAGCTAGCGGAGTCGCTGCGCGGCTGCAAGGTGGTTGTCGCGGACTTCTGGGCTGAGTGGTGCGGCCCCTGCAGGATCACAAGCCCCATAGTCGAAGCAGTAGCCAGGAAGTACGAGGGAAGAGTCGCAGTCCTCAAGATCAACGTGGACGAGCACCCAGAGCTCGCCGCGAAGTTCGAAGTGCTCAGCATCCCCACGATCATCGTCTTCCACCAGGGCAGAGAGGTGGAGAGGTTCGTCGGCTACTCCCCCTCGCTTCCCCGCCAGCTCGACTCCCTCGTGAAGGAGCTCCTTTCTTAGCGCGAAACTCTTATATCGCGAGTTCTCCTCGGCGCATGAAGCTCATGAGCGCTCTTAAGGATATTCTAGCTGAGGCAAAGATCATTTCGTTCGACTTCGACGGCACTCTTGTCGACAGCTACACGTACATGAGGGACGTGATCGAGCTTATGCTTCTCCACATGGGAACTCCGCCCAACATGCTGCAGCTGGTTTCCGAGCTAGCTTACCAGGAGTGGTTCAGCCGGGAGAGGGCAAACGCGATGAGCTACGCGGGTTTCGCAGCCCTCCTCGCTGAAGCTGCTGGAAAGAGCGGGCTCAGCCTGCCGCCACCCCCGCCGGATTTCAACGAGCTCTTCCTCGAGGCGAGAATTCAGGCTACCCGGCCCTACCCCTGCGCAGTCCAGCTCTTGGCGGCGCTTAAAGCGAGGGGGAAAGTTGTCGTCTCCGTGAGTGGCAACGACGGAATACCTGGCTTTAAGGAGAGGCGCGTAGAGGCTTCAGGCCTCCTGCGCTTCTTTGACAAGCTGGTGGTTCTGCCCGCGGGTCAGCTGTCGCGCGTGGAGGCGCTTCTCGAGGTTTCGAAGGAGTACGGCGCTGAGCCCAGCGAGGTGGTGCACTTCGACGATAGGCGCGAGGTGGCGTATCAAATCGCGGAAGCGGGCTTCAGAGCAGTGCTCGTGAAGACGGGGATGTGCACCGAGGCGCTGCCCCACCCGCAAGTGCTCGAGGTTGAAAGCCTCTGCGAGGTACTGGAGGCGCTCACCAGCCACCGGGCTTCGGGCGAGGGCTAGGTTTAGAAGCTCCGCGTGGGCGAGAGGCTGGGAGCCATGCCGGACTACATTTCAGTCGATATCCGGCGGTTCACGAGGCTTCTCCACCCTAAGATGGTCTCCCTCGTAGTAGCTCTCCGCGAGGACGGCAAGCCAAACGTTATGCCAGCCTCGTGGGTTATGCCCGCTTCCGTCGAGCCGCCTCTTCTCGTAGTTGCCGTTTCGCCGCGCCGCTACACGTACGACCTTATCCAGCGGCGGCCGGAGTTCACAGTTAACCCTGTCCCGCTCAAGATGAGGGGTGTCGTCGAGTACCTCGGCTCGGTGAGCGGGAGGGATGTGGACAAGCTTGCTCACGCGAAGCTGGGACTACTGCAGCCTGTAGCTGTCTCCACTCCGTGCCTCGAGGAGGCTCTAGCGTGTATCGAGTGCAGCGTGTGGGCGCAGTACCCCTGCGGCGACCACTACCTCATCGTGGGCAGGGTTAGGGCGGCTAGGGTCAGGCGGGACGCGTGGACAGGCAGCCTCTACGACTTGAGTGCTGCCGAGCCCCTGCTGCACCTGGGTGGGGACGAGTACGCCACCGCTTCGCGCGAGCCGCGAGGCAAGGAGCGCGGCGAAGGCTAGCGCGCTTCCCGCCGACCACTCAGACAAAGCTGACCGCTCTGAAGCCTCTCTGGGCGATCAGCTTAGATGACCACTTCTCCGCGAGGAGAGCGAGAAGCATCATCGCCGCAGCTACGGCTGCAGCGTGCGCTAGCAGAGGAGAGGCATGGGCAGTGCGAGCGGAGTATCTCGCCAGGTACGCGGGGCCCAGCAGCGGAATTAGAGACAGTGCCTCGATGTGCTCAGGGTTTAGAGGCAGGAGGAGCAGCCCGAGCTGCGCTAGGCTGGCGATGTCGAGGAGCGCGCTGGGCACGCCTACTTTCACGGACACCGCGGCTAGGAGCACTCCGTATGCTACTGCTTGCGCTAGGAGGAGTGCGAGGGATGCCGCTAGACTCCAGGTGTCGGCGGCTGCTGGAGCTAGGCCCAGCAGCGCTAGGGGTGCGATCACGATAGCAGAGGATATGGAGACCGACGCGAGGAGGGTGACCACTCTGCCGGCGGCCAGTGCGAGAGGCGAGACGCTAGCGTGCACGTGGTACTCGAGCACGCCGAGTAGCGCAGCGTACTCGAGCCAGCCGCCGATGAGCCAGGCGGAGTTCGCGATAACCATCCAAGCTACCATTGCCCAGAAGATCTCGGCTACGCTGCTCTGCCGCCCAACTGCGAGCGCGCCTACGATCGGGATGAGCGCCCAGAGCGCGTCTGTGAGCGCGTTAGAGAAGAGGCTGAGAACGTACTTCCTCAACCTCAAGGAGTGCAGCCAGAGGACTGCCCGGAGCCTCAAAGGTGCCCACCCCTCCGGAACACTGACGATTCAATTCTCTCAGAAGCTAGGAGCGAGGCTGTTAGCCACGCGGACGCGGTGGCTAGGAAAGCGGTTAGGAGAAGCTGCCAGTCGGCAGAGCTGTTAGTAGCGAGGGCCTCAGCCATGCTGAAGAGGTAAGTGGTCGGTAGAGCCGCAGAGACTGCTTTCACTAGCTGCGGCAGGGCTGCCACGGGGTATATGGCTCCCGAGGCTACGAGAAGCAGCGGTATTGTCCAGTCAATCCACGGGGCATCTTCCCGCGCGAGCAACGTGAGCGAGGCGACCAGCATCCCCAGGCTGGCGAGGGGGAGGGCGCCGAGCAAGCTGAGTGCAAGCGCTGCAGCCAGCTGGGCTGGAGTAGCGCCCCCAGCCACCATGAGCGGCGCGAGCTCCGCGAACTTGACTAGAGTCTCAATGAAGTATCTTGGCAGATAGGTGAGCAGCAGGATCTCGGCCATCCTGTGGGGTGCTAGCGAGGCGTAGGTCAAGACGCCTAAGAGTCTCTGGGTGATCGCGCCACCAGCTATATCCCAGAGGGAATCTACAGCCGAGGTGATGAGGATGCTGAGGAGCGCCCAAGCCACCAGGTTCTGCCCTGCGCCTAGAGCTGAGACGAAGAGGAGCACGAGGTAGGGGCGCGCGAGGAATGCTGCAAGCGCAGCCTTGTTGTGCTTGTACATCGATAGCCAGAGGTGCATGCCAGCCTTGACTAGAGCCAGCCTGGAGACCACCGCGATCACCTTTCCCCGACGATCTTGACGAAAGCATCCTCCAGGGTTGGCTCGCGAACAGCGATCCCGCGCAGCTTCAGCTTACTCCTCCGGAGGGTTTCCAGAAGCTCGCTGAGCGCGTGCTCGTACTCGTTCACTTTCACGGGAATCAGTATCCTGCTCGCCGGCCCCTCCCTCCTGCAGGTGACGGAGGAGTAGACGCTCCTAAGGGCTTGAAGAATGCTGCTCTCATGCTCGCAGGATACTCTGACCTCCAGAAACACTGTGTCGGCGACTTTCCTCTTCAGATCCTCCACCGTGTCGATCGCGGCGATTCTTCCATCGCTCAGGATAGCTACGCGGTCGCAGACGATCTCCGCTTCGAACATGTTGTGCGTTGTGATCAGCACGGTCTTTCCCCCCTCCTTGGCTAGGCTCCTAATCAGAGCTCTCACTCTGCGGGCGGACACCGGGTCTAGCCCGAGGGTCGGCTCGTCGAGGATCAGCACCTCTGGGTCGTTGAGGAGCGCTCGCGCGATGCCGAGCCTCGCCTTCATGCCGAGGGAGTACTCCTCGAAGGGCTTGTCCGCATTCTTCAGCAGGCCAACTTCTCTGAGCACTTCTTGGACCCGCTTCTCCAGGGCACTCCCGGAGAGGCCGTAGAGCATGCCGAAGTACTTTAGGTTCTCTCTCCCGGTGAGCTTCAGGAAGAAACCCCTCTCGACGCTGAGCATGACCCCGATAAGCCTCCTGACCTCCCTCCTCTCCTCGACGATGTCGTGGCCGAGAATTCTCGCAGTTCCGCTATCGGGGAGAAGCACCGTAGCTAGGATTTTCACCAGTGTTGACTTTCCCGCCCCGTTAGGCCCGAGAATCCCCAGCACCTCGGCTTTCCGCGCGTCAAATGTGACCCCTTTAAGGGCCTCTACCACAACCTTCTCGCGGCTGAACAGCCCCCTCCGCCTGAAAGAGACGTACCTCTTCCTCAAATCGAGTACCTGGACAGCGAGCATGCGAACCACCTCGGAGAGATGCTTAAAACAGCGCAAAGTAAGGGAGTGCTACTTTTACTACTATTTGAGGCAATTTAAGTTTTTCTTAAAAACGGGAGCGCCCTAGCGGCGGCCGTAGCGCAGCCTGACTGCCGCCGCCAGCAAGGGTGCTAGAAGTGAAGTGACAGCCAGCGGGGCAACTCCGGTAGCGCTTGCCGCAGCTGCTCCAGCGATAGGTCCCAGAGCGTACCCGAAGCCTATGGATGCCTCGAAAAGCGACGTGTAGGTGGAGACGCCCTCCTTTACTGCGAAGATTTCGGAGAGAGCGTTAGCGTAGACTACGCCCTGGCCTACGCCGGCAGCCGCAGCCCCAGCCACCACCAGCAACGGGTCGCCTCCGAGGAGGAGCAAGAGGGATCCCAACAACATGAGGGTGCCACCGGTTAAGTGGCGCAGCGGTGAGGGCAGCTTCTCGAAGAAGAAAAAGGTCAGCGTTCTGGAGAGCAGCATTGAAGTGTTCGCGAGCGAGACGTAAGCGAGGGGGAGCCCGCGCTGCTCGACGAGCAGTGGGTAGAAGGTGAGTACTCCGCCCGACGATACTGAGTAGCTTAGGCAGAGGATCCAGGGGCCCCACGCCCGCAGAGCTCTACCGGTATCTCCTGGAGGATCGCCACGCGGAGCAGCTCTAGCCGGCAGCGAGACGCCGGCAGCAGCTGAAGCTGCCGCTACAGCTGCGAGGGTAGTGAACTGCAGCGAGGGGGTGAGGGATAGGAGAGCTGACGTGGCTGCCGCTCCGAAGAGAGAGCCTGAGCTCCACGCGAAGGAGAACCGGGAGACGCTCCCACCCTTCGAAGAGACGATGTTCTCCACCGCTGGCCAGAAGAAGCCAAACGCGAGGAAGACGGCGCTCGCCGCTGCAGCTATCTGCACCCAGCCGATGAGCCTGGGTATGAGGAGTAGGGAGCCTGCCAGCAGCCCGAGTGCCGCGGCTACTGTAGCTTTCTCGCCTAGCAGGCGGGAGAGCCTCGCGGAGGAGAGGGCTCCAGCCACGTAGACCGCGGACGCTACGCCCGTGAGGAACCCTACCTCGGCTTCAGCGTAGCCGAGCCTGTAGGCGTAGAGTGCGACCGCGGGGGTGAAGAGAGCCTGCACTACGGATGCCGTGAACGAGAGCACGTAAGCGGTGAGCGTACCGGGCACAGCGGCACCCCGCCGGGGATGCTTAAAAGCTGAGCGCAGCTACGATGAGGAACGGTGCGAGCACTGTGAGGATGAAGCCGTGGAGAACGCTGGCCGGCGCGAAGTCCTCCCCGTAAGCGTGGATGTAGACAGGTAAGGTGTTATCCATCGTCGTCACACCGCCTAAGCTGAGCATCACCGACCTAGGGCCCCTGACCAGCGGGACCAGGAGGAACGTGGACTGCTCCCGCATCACGTTCAACAGGAAGGCTGCGAGGCCGGCGGAGGGTCCCGCTACGCTAGCGATGTAAGGGCCCGTGAAGCTGTACCAGCCCATCCCGAGCGTCATCGCTACCGCGAGGTCCGGGGGGATCCCCAGGACTCGCGAGCCGACTAGCCCGGCTAGAACCGATATCGCTACTGCTAGAGCGCAAGCTTCGAGCGCGGTTCTAGCGCCTTCGCGCAGAGCCTGGTGGTTCAGGGAGCTGGAGACGTAGAGCCCGGTGATAGCGATGAGCACAATAACCTCCCAGAAGAGAAGGGAGCCCAGCACTTCGCTGAGATAGGGGGCCAGGAAGCCGGACAGCCACCCTGCGAGTACCACGCTCAGTATCCTCCAGTCGATTCTCGGCGAAAACCTCGCTTCCGCGGCTTTCCCCCTACTCTTCGAGATGAGCGAGGCCGCTAGGGTGAGCGAGACGATCAACGAGAGTAGCGTAGCGGCGAGGATTAGCGCAGACACTGTAGCCTGAACCCCGCTGGAGGCAGCCCAGCAGGAAACCGAGAAGACGACCACAAGGATTATGCCCTCGAAAACCCACGCCGGAGGCTTTACGCGTGAAAGCTTGCCGGCGCCAACGCTCACCGCGAAGAGAGCGAGCACCGCCAGCGAGCTGGCTCCAGCGTCCATACTTCGAAGACCTCCTGCGCTGGCTCCCAAGCTTTTAAATCGCTTTCGTAATTGCAGCTGTACTTGCTTCATTTACGGAATGGGGCTGAATTCCCGCGTCCTACCGAGTCAGGGAGGCCGCACCCGGGTAGGTTTAACAGCTTACAGAACTGCCACCGCCTCCGAGGCGGCTCTCGCGAGTAGCGGAAGGGCGCTGAGCGCTGACACGCCGGCATACGGGGAAGCGTGAAAAGGATGCAGCATCAGGGGCTGAGCGCTAACTGCTCGATGATCTCGGCTAGGCCTTCAAACCCGTTAGGGTTCCCGCTTCTCGTAACGAGGAAAGCCCTGATACCCACTTTGCGCGGATTCTCGTAGTCGTGGACCTCATCGTCACCTATGTGCACTACTTCCTCGGCTTTCGCCCCGAGCTTCTCCATGACTCTCAGGAAGAACTCCGGCGGCTTCCCTGCGAGGGAGAAGTCAGAAGACGACGAGAAGACTCTGCTGATGTACTTGCTCAGCTCCGGTACTCTCTGGAACACGACTTCGATGAACTCTCTCGACGCGCTGGTGCTGATGACGAGCTCGACTTTCCCTGAGAGCCTCCTGAGGAATCTGGCGGCGTCCTCGTAGAGGAAGACCAGCTCCCCAGCTCTGCTTAAAGCCCAGCTCAGCTTATCGGGGAAACCGAACCTCTCGAACCAGTACGAAGGCCTGTACCAGCGGATATCTCCTGGGCCAATCTCCTCGTACGCTTGAAAGACCAGCTTCTTCGACTCCTCCAGGGGGACTCCCCACCTCTCGGAGTAGAGCTGGGGGACTAGCTCCAGCCAGAAGTAGTCGACGTAATTCCGGGACACCAGCGTCCCGTCGAGGTCCAGCGAGACTACACGCAACCTCGCCATGGCGCGCTAATGCCTCTGAAAAGGTTATAAAAAGCGCGGGGGGTCAGCAAGGCCGGGAAGCCTCACAGGTCGGCAGGTAGCCTAAAGTCATCACCACTAGAGTTTTTCCAAGCCTTTAGAAAAACCTCTCGCTTTTCATCTTCCCGCGGAAGCTCCCCGGTGAAGTGAAAAGCTTTAAAGCACGTTAAGAAGCGGGGGCCACGTTCCATGAAGTAGGGTGCAGCTAAATGATCGTGGCAATCCCGGTGCTCGAGGTTGACGGAGAAGAGTACGTAGCCCCTCATCTGCGCTTTTCCCGCCGAATTGTCCTCTACGAGGTCGACAGCGGGGGCTTCAGGAACCTGGATTCCTTCACTATCAGCGTTAAAGAGGATAGTAAAGAGATGCTCGAGCATCTCGTGCAGCGCAGCGTGGACCTCGTTGTAGTCTACGAGGCTGATGAAGAGTTATCCTCAGCTCTCGCGGAGCGGGGAGTGAGAGTTTACAAGAGTCGCTGCATACGTGTCAGTGAAGTGCTGAAAAACTTGAAGGTGGGGAATTCTCTGAACCCCTAGGCCTGCCAGAGATGCTTCGCTCCAGCCTGCTGAAACCTAGGGGAACTACTTCGGGGTGACCTCCTCGAGTGCGGCTCGAGCCCTCCGCAGCCTATCCCTTATGCCGGCCATAAGGAACCGGTAGTCGCTCCCTAGAGCCACCAGCTTGAAGCCGAGCTGTAGCGCGAACTTCAGCGAATCGTCATCTGGGCAGTACATCCCTCCCGGGACGCCTGTGCTCTTGGAAGCGTCTGCAGCTCTCTCTATAGCGAGGCGCACCTCGTCGTCTTTCCAGCCCCTCTTCCCGTAGGAGAAGGAGAGGTCGTTGGGACCTATGAAGAAAGCTGTAACCCCTTCGACACTCAGTATGTCGTAGATGTTCTTCACAGCTTCCTGCGTCTCAATCTGCACTACTACCATGACCTCGTCAGCGCGGTCAAAGTATTCCTCAGTCTTGAGGCCGTAGCTGGCTGCTCGCCTAGGCCCAACCCCCCTGATCCCCTTGGGAGGGTACCTCGTCGACTTCACAGCAAGCTTAGCGTCCTCAGGAGTACTGATCAGGGGGAACAGCACCCCTGCCACGCCTAAGTCGAGCACTCTCTTGACGTACACTGGGTCGTTGAAAGGTACGCGAACTAAGGGCGTCGCGTCACCCCTGACGGCCATGAGCATGTACTCTAGCATCTGGTAGTCGAGAGGTGCATGCTCCATATCGAAAAGGAGCCAATCGAACCCGCTCAAAGAGAGCATCTCGACAACTTCGGGGTTAGCTATCGTGACCCACGAGCCCAGTGCAACTTTGTCCTCTCGCAGGAGGAGAGGCAACCTGCCTATCACGGCACCCTACAGCGCTGCCCCTCTTAATTGAAATTTATCCTAACAGGTTTGGAGAGGGTGATAAATACTGCAAGCGTGAAAGAGGGATGAGAATCATGTACAAGGTAGCAGTGGTGAACTCCCGCTCTTTCGGGGTGAGCGCCCCGGACCTTCTGGAGAAGCTGCGCCAGCACGCTCAGGTCGACTTCATCGACGTGGACAAGAAGGCCCGCGGTAAGGATCTAGCTGAAAAGCTTTCAGGCTACCACTTCATCGTAGCTAGTGTCACACCGCTCTACGACGCCGACTTTATGAGGCTCCAGAAAGACCTTCTGCTGATCGCGAGGCACGGGATAGGTGTGGATAATGTTGACGTGAAGGCTGCTACCGAGGAGGGCGTACTGGTGACGCGCGTTCCAGGCTTCAAAGAGCGCGATGCTGTAGCAGAGCTCGCCGTGGCGCTCGCTCTCGACGCGGTGAGGCGCGTAACCTACTCTAGCCAGCTCGTGAGAGCGGGCCGGTGGTCGGAGAGAGGGAGAATCGTAGGCTTCAACATCGCTGGGAAAACTGTCGGCTTAGTAGGCCTCGGGAACATTGGGAGCAGAGTTGCGGAAATCTTCTCGAAGGGTTTCGGTGCAAGAGTCCTCGCCTATGACCCCTACGTGAAGCCTGAAGACGCCGCGAAGTTCGGAGCTCGGCTGACCGACCTCGATACCCTGCTGCGGGAGTCCGACATAATCTCGCTTCACGCCCCCCTCACGCCTGAAACGTACCACATGATAGACGAACGAGCCTTCGAGAAGATGAAGGAGGGAGTGATCATCGTGAACACCGCCAGGGGGGAGCTTATAGACACTGCCGCGCTCGTCAGGGCACTCGAGTCCGGCAAAGTCGCGGGCGCGGGGCTGGACGTGGTCGAGGGGGAGCCGATAGGGGCTGACCACCCTCTGTTGAGGTTTAATAACGTTGTTATTACGCCGCACATCGGCGCGAACACCAGGGAGGGCTTGAGGGGGATGGATGAGTCGAACGTTGACGCCATACTGAAAGTCATAAGAGGCGAGCCGCCTACCGAGTATCTGGTGAACCCGGAAGTTCTCAAGAGAGGCACGAGAGCTAAGCTGAGAGCTCCCGGAACAGAGGCTTCACTGCGCTGAGAAGCTTCTCGAACTTTCTGAAAGCTTCTCTGTAGACGGCGGTGTTTTCCTCATCGGGCTTCACCTCTAAATCCGGGGTAAATTTCTCTTCAGCTGCTCGCGCAACGTCGGATATGCTGCCAGTGGCTTTCAAAGCCAGGAGGCTTGTCCCCCACAGCGCAGCATCGCCTTTCACGCTAGCCTTCACGGGCACCTCTAGGACATCGGCCATGATCTGCAGCCATAGCCTGGACCTCGCGCCGCCTCCCGTAACACGCACTTCGGAGAACTGCAGCCCGTTCTCCCGCAAAGCTTCCGCCACTAGCCTGAGGTTCAGCATAACTCCCTCCATGAAGGACCTCACAACATGGGACCGTGTATGGTGCTCCTTAAGGCCGAAGAGCACACCTGTAGCGTAGTTGCCGAACGTCGGGAAGCGTTCCCCACTGATGTAGGGTAAGAACAGGAGCCCGCCTGAGCCGGGCGGCGCTGCCTCGGCCTCTCGCGCGAGGAGGTCGTAGGGGTCAAGTCCAGTGGTTCTCGCGACCATCCTCTCAACTTGGCCCATGTTGTCTCTGAACCACCTTAAAACCACGCCAGCGCTATTTACTGCTCCTCCAGGCAGCCAGACGCCGTCGAAAAGGTAGTAGGTTTGAAACCTCATTTCATCGAACCTGTCGACGAGGGGCTCGCTGTGCGCAACGCGAAGCATGGTGCTCGTCGACAGGTGGGAGCTGGCGACGCCCCGCCCTAGAGCACCCTCCCCCACGGAGACCGCAGCGCCGTCAAACACCCCGAGGACGAGGGGTGTGCTGGATCGCAACCCCAGCTCTCTTGCCCTGTCAGCTGGGATCTCCCCGACGACCTTCACACTGTCTTCTAGCTCCGGGAGCTTCTCGGCGTCTACTCCTAACTCTTCAAGCAGCTCGTACTCCCACTCTAGCTTCCGGATGTTGAGGAGCTGCGACCCTGAAGCTGAGCTGCGGTCCATCAACTTCTCGCCCAGCAGGTTGTAGACGATAAACCCCTTAGCGTCTAGGAATGCTTCAGCTTCCCGGTACGTCTTCTCCTTCCTCTCCCTCAACCAGACAATCTTAGCGAGCTGGTAGATCCCGAGCGGGGGGCATCCCGTCTTCTCGTAAAGCTCGCGCGGGCTGACCCTCTCGAGTATGCGGCTGACCGCTTCAGCCGGCCGCCTGTCCAGCCAGGTAATTACGCCGGAAAGCGGCGTCCCGCCTTTACCCAGCGGCACAAGGCCGAAGAGGTACCCTGAAAGAGCTAGTGCTTCAACTTCCTCTACCGCCACCTTGGAGACTACGCTCTTGAACTTATTCAGGAGGAGCTGTGGATCGTGCTCCGCCGCTCCCGGCTCCGGTCTAGTTAGAGGGATTTCCTCGGAGGCGGACGCAAGTATGCCTCTGTCGAAGTCAACTACTGCAGCCTTAATCGTGCTTGTACCGATGTCCACTGCCAGGACGGGCATCCCGCGTTCACTGAGACCCGTTGCCTAGGATGCTTTCAAGAAGCTTGCGCTCGCCCCGGCGGAGGTGCTCGCTCAGCGTTACTTTCGAGATTCCCAGCTCTCTGGAGAGCTCCTCGAGCGAGACCCTCCTCGGCCACTCAAAGAAACCTCTTCTGAGAGCCTCGCTGAGAGCTTTTCTCTGCGGCGGTGTGAGAGAATCTCGCACGAGCTCCACGCTTAGAAGCTGAGACGTCTCCCTGAGGGCTTCCTGGAAGGTTGCCTTCTCCAGGCTGATGATGACACCGTAGCGCGACAGTGCTTTTTCGAGATCTTCGTAGCTTTCGGAAGTCATGAGGTAAAACCTCCTGAGGCCCCCGGAGATCACGTAGGGGAAGAAGGTGTGTCTCTCCGACGCGATGGTGTACTCGTAGAAGTCACACATGCTCTTAGTCAGGAGGATAGTGCACGACGAGCTCTTCTTCTCGAGGATTCTGTAGTCGAGCACCTCTCTCCTCCTAGAGAGTGTCTCCACAATCTTCGGGAATATCTTGCGCGAGTCGAGCAAACCGATCTTGACTAGCGTGTGCGCTTTGTCTCTCGCTCGAATCACGCTGTGCACCTGAATGCTGGTGCCGGGTAGCTTGCTGACCTCGGCGAGGATGCTTGTCGAAGGCTTCATGATGATCCTGTACACCTTAGCGGGCATCACTCCTCTTAGTTCTCCGCTACGCAAGTATAAACGTTGCGTAACACTTGAAGAGGTACCTAACTTTTTCGGTGAAATATAGTTAAGAAAGGTCTTCAGGCTAAAAGCACGTGAAGGTAGAACCCCTCTACGGAATCTACCCGCCTCTAATTACCCCGTTTACCGCGGACGGGCAAGTCGACTTAGAGTCGTTGGCAAGAGTCGTCGAGTTCCTCAACCCATGGGTTCACGGCTACTACATCTGCGGTACTTACGGGCAGGGACCGCTTATGAGGCCGAGCCAGAGGAAACTAGTAGCCGAAAAAGTCATCGAGTACGCGAAGGAAGGCCACAAAGTGCTGGTCCACGTGGGTGCACCGGACACCTACACAGCGGTGGAGCTTGCCCGCCACGCTCAAGACGTGGGGGCGTACGCGGTGGCTAGCGTGCCACCCTACTACTACAAGCACTCTGAGGAGGCAGTGGTCAAGTTCTTCGAGGAGCTAGCGGGCTCGGTGAGCATTCCTGTCTATGCGTACAACAATCCTCAGCGCGTGGGATACCCTATCACGCCCGAGTTAGCGGCAAAGCTGAAGCAGGCGGGTGTTGCTGGCGTTAAGGATAGCAGCTTTGACGTGCTCACGTATATCGACTTTAAGCTCGCAGCTGGTGAAGGTTTCGACATCGTCGTGGGCACAGAGGCGCTCATGCTTCCCACCTTTGTCTTAGGGGCCAGGGCCTTCATACCCGGGATGTCCAACTACCTGCCCGAGCTCGTTTACGAGCTCTTCAAAGCCCTCGAAAGCGGAGATCTAGAGAAAGCGAGAGCGCTCCAGTTTCGCGTGAACAATGTGAGGAGGAGGCTCCACAAGCTCGGGTCTCCCATTGTTCTCACATATCTGCTGCTCGAGGTGAGAGGCGTAAGGGCTGGCCTGCCGCGGAAACCATTCCTTCCTATTAGCGGAGAGGCGGCTGTGAAGATCGCTCAAGAGCTAGAGCCTTTTCTTAAGCGCTGAAAACTCAACCTAACTTTGTTAGGAACCAGCTTTATTAACAGCTGGAGGTTCTTATCCTTGATGAGCAAGAAGATATCGACCCCTCTGGCTATCGTCATAGCCATTGTTGTCATAGCGCTTGTGGGGTTTGCGGCTTGGTACCTAACCCAGCCTCCCGCCGCTCCGCCGACAACACCAACCACGCCTACTACACCTACGACTCCTGCAGCTAAACCCAAGCTGGTCATATGGGGTAGGGCTACCTTCACGCCTCCCCAGATGTACTGGGTTGAGAAGAAGGTTCGGGAGTGGGCGGCTAAGAACAACGTTGATGTCGAGATCACGTGGCTGGCAGTCGCCGACATCGGCAAGAAGCTCATTGCAGCGGTTGAGGCCGGCAACCCGCCTGACCTAGTCATCAACGGCCACCCCGTTGCCATCTTTGCCGAGAAAGGTCTCCTCGTCCCCATCGACGATGTGATCGAGAAGCTGAACAAATCCGATATCTATGAGATCAAGCTGAAGATATGCCAGTTCGGCGAACACTACTACTGCATCCCCACGATGTTCGAAGCCACGTGGCTCCACGTCCGCTGGGATATAGTCGAGAAAGCAGGCGCCCAGGACCTCTTCCCGCTTAAAAGCCTCGACGACTTCTATACAGCTGCTAAGAGGCTGCACCAGGTCGAGCCTGGAGTTTACGGCATCGGCCTCCCGCTGGGGCTAAACGGCTACGACACCTGGTGGACGTTCCTTCACTTCTGGGGTGGCTACGGCGGCGGTATGCTCTCCAGCCGCTCTGTGGCCGGGGTGATCATGGATAAGGAGCCTTACCGCTCTGCACTCAAGAAAGCCTTCGAGATCGAGAGGAGGATCTGGCTTGAAGGCCTCACACCGCCCGACAGCGACCAGTGGGTTGATGCGTCTAACAACAACGCCTACCTGCAGGGTAAGATCGTGATGACTATGAACCCTGCGAGCATCTGGTATGCCCTTATGACGCAGAATCCCGCGCTTGCCGCGAAGACGAAGCTTTTCCTGGCTCCTGTATCGGTGGACTGCGGAGACGAGAGCGTGTTTATCTTCAAGGCCACTAAGTACCCTGAGCTCGCCAAGGACCTTGTTTACTACCTGTTCGCTGACAAAGAAGACTACAGGAAAGGCTTCTGCGAAGCCTCCGGGCTCTATGCGCTACCTATATTCAAGAGCCAGATGCAGGTGATCTCTAAAGATTGGAAGGCCGGCAAGTATCCCGCTTTCGGCGAAGACCCAGCGGCAGCTATCGAGAAGATCAAGTTCATGGAGACGGCGGCGTTCCCGCTCGGCGAGAGGACAAGCCCGAGCGAGACTTTCAGGGAGGGCTTCATCTGGAACGAGATGATACAGCGAGTAGTGATCAAAGGAGAAGACCCGGACAAGGTAATAGACGAGTACGCAGCCAAGCTGCGAGAGGAAGTCAGGAGAGTTTACGGCGGATAAAGGGAGGTGACTC